>JBIIUN010000476.1:0-3791 GCA_044339945.1 Kapaibacterium sp. (SeqCode) | reverse complement strand
GCCAATTGTTCAAGGGCCAGCTCGCCTTGGATGACGCCGGATATTTTGTGCTCTCCAAGGGCGCCGCCACCAGCGTTCCCGGCGTCTTTGTCGCGGGCGACTGCGCCGATTCGGTGTATCGCCAAGCCATCACCGCGGCCGGCATGGGCTGCGCGGCGGCGATCGAGGCCGAACGTTACCTCGCCGCGCTGTCCGCCTGAGGTCGCCCCATGGCGCCGCTCCGGTCCTCCGTTGAACTGTCCTCTCGCACCGTCCGAATCCGTCGCTGGCCGGCGGTCGGCGGGCCGAAGTCGGCCCAGGACGAGATCGCCTGCGAGGAACCGCTCGAACTGCGGGTGGATACCCGTTCCGTCGCGGTGATCATGCGCACGCCGGGACACGACGAGGAATTGGCCGCCGGTTTTCTGGTCAGCGAAGGCTTGATCCGGCAGCGCGACCAGATCGCGGACCTGCGGTTAAACTGCCGCAACCGGGCCGGCAACGTCCTGGACGTTTTCCTGCGGCCCGACGTCACGGTGGATTTCGGCCGGCTCACACGCCACGTCTTCGCCGCCTCCAGTTGCGGCCTGTGCGGCAAGGCGAGCATCCAGGCGGTGCGGTCGCAGTTTCCCCGGATCCGGCAACGATTCCAAATCTCCGCCCCGGTGCTGAACGGGCTCTCCGCGAAGATGGCGGCGGCGCAGGCGACCTTCAGCCGCACGGGCGGATTGCATGCGGCGGCGATCTTCACCGGCGCCGGCGAGTTGGTCGCGTTGCGGGAAGACGTCGGCCGGCACAACGCCGTGGACAAGCTGCTGGGACGGGCCCTGCTCGATGGCCAGCTTCCGCTCGCCGGCCGGTTGCTGCTGGTGAGCGGGCGGACCTCGTTCGAGATCCTCCAGAAGGCGCTGGCGGGCGGCCTCGCAGTAGTCGCGGCGGTGGGGGCTCCGTCGAGCTTGGCGGTCGAGTTCGCCCGGGCCAACGGGCAGACCTTGGTGGGCTTCCTGCGTGACGGCCGGTTCAACGTCTACGCCGGCGCCAGCCGCATTGGCGGCTGAATGCGTCGCCCGTCACGGCGCCAATTCCACCGTGCGGAAGAACTGGCGATCGGGATGGTTGGTGGCGCTACTGAGGTAAAGCAGGGCACCGCTCGGGTCGGTGATTTCCAGGCTGGCCTCAGGCGACCAATCCGCCACGGACGGGCCGCGCTCCAGGCGAAAGGATTGGTCCGGGGAACCCAGGAACAGGAACAGTTGTTCGGTTTCCAGCTTCGGATAGTTCGCCAACGTCACGGGTTCGGGGAAGGGTCCAATCTGGGCCCGGAGGATCACGCCCTCCACCCCGGCCGTGATCAATTGGCCGTGCAAGGTCGTGGCCGCGTAGAGGGACTTGCCGGTGATCAGCGTCGGGTCGGCGGTCCAAGTGACCGTATCGGGGCTGCTCAACACCGTGCCTTGGTTACCGACGACAAACCACTGGCCGGCGACAAACTCGACGTCGTTCAGCCAGTTAGTCACGCCGGTCGCACGAGGGGTCCAGGTAACGGTGTCGGGACTCGTGAGGACGGTGCCGTTCTGCCCGACCGCGACGAACGTCCCGTTGGCAGCGCGGATGCGATAGATCCAATTCGTAGTGCCGGAGGAGCGGGCGGTCCAAGCCGCCCCGTCCGGTGAAGTCAGAACGGTTCCGGCATCGCCGACCGCGACAAATCCGCCGGCATGGGCTTCCAGCCCGCTGAGGAAACGGGCGGTGCCCGAGGTGCGGGCGGTCCAGTTGGTGCCGTTTTCGCTGGTGGCCAGGAAGCCACCCGAGCCGCCAATGACGTAGCGGTCGGCCGACGCGGCAGCGGCCTGGAGATCAACGGTGGTCGGACTGGGAGACGCATACCAGGCCAGCCCCAGCGTGTTCGCCCAGTTGGTGACCACCGCTTCGGTGACGACGGCGCCATTGGTGAAACGGTTGGTGCCGATGATGGTGGAGTAGTCGACCGGGCTGAATGAGATCGTGCCGCCGCTGCCGACGGCGACGAGTCCGCGGTCGTTGCCGGTCACCCCGAAATAGGTGCGGTTCGTGGCGGCCGCGGGGACCAGCGACTTCGCCCAGGTCACGCCGTCATCCGAGTTCAGGATTGAAGCCCGGTCGCCCGCGGCAACGTAGAACTGGTTGGTCGTCCGGTTGGTGGTCCAGAGCAGCGAGCCGTTCTGCAGCGTCACCGAGACGTTGGTGCCGTAGGAAACGGCCGGCGTGAGGTCGAACAGCCAGTCCCGGCCGGGACTCGGATACGTGCTCCAGGAAATGATGCCGGGGACGGCGCTCGGTTCGCCGTAGGCCAGCAATCCGGCGCGGCCGCCGAGCAGGAACAGTTCGCCGTCCCAGATGGCGCTAAGGAAGTTCGCGATCGGGGCCGGCGCGGACAGGCTCGACGAATTCTGGGGCGTCCACACGACCACGTTGCCCAACAAGGTCGCGTGCCGCACTTCCTGGTCCCCGACGACGAGGCGCGAGGCGTTCGACGCGGCGGCGGCCCCGTTCAGGTCGCCGGTCGCGCCGGAAGCCTGTTGGCGCACCCACGAGCTCCCGGCGGCGTTGCCGAAGACCACGGTCCCGCTGTCCCCGACCGCGACGAAGCCGCTCCCAGTCCAGATGACGCGATTGAGGTGCGCGCCGTTGCCGGAACTGACGGACCGTTTCGTCCACGTCAACCCGTCCGGGCTGGTCAGCACGGTTCCGTTCTCGCCCACGACCACGAAAAATCCCGGCGCGGCACCGCCCCAGGCGGCACCGCGAAACCAGGCCTGCTGCGCGGCCGGCAGCGTCCGCCGGGTCCAGTTGGTGCCGGCGTCGCTGGTGAAGAGCGCGGCATTGTCCCCCACCGCCACGAGTTTGGTGCCGGAGGAAGCCACGCCCTCCAGCCAATCGGTGGTGCCCAGGCTCAGCGTCGCAAACGAACTCAGGTCATCGCTCCACACGATCCGACCCGCTTCGCCGGTGATGACGAGGCGATCGCCATGGAACGCCGCGGCCCGCAGTTGCTGTCGAAAACCGAGATCGTGCTGGGTCCACTGCACCGAGTCGTTGCTGGTGAAAAATTGTCCCTGGTCCCCGACCTGCACGTAGCCGCGGTTGGTGCGGTAGGCGAAGTCGTTCACGTTGTTGCCGTGGGGCAGTGGATTCGACCAGCGCCACCTGGGGGCGGCGAGGCAGCGGGAGGCTTCCAGCAGTCCCATCAGCAGGGCGGCAAACAGGGCGAGGCGAATCATGCGGTGGCTGCACGCTACTGACACGTGCCCTTGGCGGCAACTTTGGCGCCCATGAAGATTACGGATGGAAACGTTCATTCGGACCACGCCGTTTTGTTCAATCGCGGGCCGGATCTGCCGTGGGGCCGGCAAGGCTGAGGGAAAACTCCGTGCCGTCCGGACCGGAACGCACCAGTTCCAGGCGCGCCCCGATGCTGGCCGCGATTTGCCGGCTGATGGCGAGCCCGATGCCTGAACCGCCCGCCTTGGTCGATTGAACCGGGGAGAATAGCTGCTGCCGCACGTGAGCGGGCAAGCCTTCGCCGGTGTCCAGCACCCGGACCCGGCTGAGCAACCCGGTCGTTTCCATGACCACCCTGACGACGCTGCCCCGGAGCGAGGCCTGGAGCGCGTTGGTCACGAGGTTTTCGACGATGAGCCCGACGAGGTTGGCTTCCCGGCCGGATATCTCGCAGCCCGCGCCGCCTTCGAGCTTCACTTCAACTCCGCGGGCGCGGGCCTGGTCTGCCAGCCGTCCGGTGAGGGAACGGAGCACTTCACCCAGGGGCACTT
>JBIIUN010000019.1:0-21909 GCA_044339945.1 Kapaibacterium sp. (SeqCode) | reverse complement strand
GTCGATCATCCGGCGCATCCGGCGCGTGGTTTCGGCCGCGTCGGACCATTCCGGGGCATCCGCGGCGGATTGGCCACTGACGAAATGCTGAAGCCCGGCCAACGGGTTCTTCAGCCCGTGGAGGAGATGCGACGTGACCGCGCCGATGGCGGCGGTCTTGGCCGCGAGGCTCAGTTCGGCATTGGCCAGCCGCAGCCGTCGGTTGATGGCGTGGATGGTCCGGAACGCGAACCCGAGCGCCAAGGTCATCGCCACGCCGGCCAGGCCGAACGCCCGCCACGCCTGGTGCCGGAGGTTGGCGTCCAGTTCCGCGAATTCCCGGGCGAGGCCGGAGCCGTCGAGCAGCAGGCGCGCGAAACCGCTGCGGCCGCCGCCGAGCGGATCCTCGATGGCCAGCACGACCTCGAGCAGCGGGGCCAGTTCCTCGGAGGGCAGAATGGTTTCCGCCGCCACCACCGCGTGGAGGTTCAGGTGGCTGTAGGTGGCGCCGGTGCGGGCGACCTCGATGGCTTCCGGCGCGAGGATGGTTTCCTCGGCGGTCGCCGGGATGGCGGCCGAAAAGCGCCCCGCCGTGTCGTAGAGGCTCAGGGTGCGGAGGCCGGGCAATTCGGGCAGACGGGCGGTATCGAGCAACGCGGCGAGCGGATCCACGAGCGCACCTTCGCCGTCGGGATGCAGTTGCTGGCGCAGCAGCAGCGCAAAGAGGTTGCCGTCGCGGCGGGCGAGCTGGCCGCGGAGTTCCCGGCGCAGTTCGGCCTGGGTCAGCGCAATCGCGCCCGCCAGCAGGAGCAGCGCGGAGGCGATGGCCAGCAGCGGCGACCAACGTGAGTGAACCAGGTGCTTCAAGGTGCGATCCGCCCGGCGGCGGAGTTCTCGCGACAGGGTTCCCGCCGGGGCCGAAGGTGTCCAACCTCCAGTGCGATCCGGCCTAGAACTCCCATTCGAGTCCGCCCTGGAAGGTGTTGGCCGTAAAGTTGTCCTGGCTGACATTGCCTTGGGAGTGATCGAGTTCGTAGCTGGCGAACAGCAGCAGCGTTTTCCGCAGCGCGAATTCAACCCGCGTTTCCACGGCGAGATCCTCGCGCACCCGGGTCGTGTCCTCATCCGGGGCGATCAGCTGTTCGTCATAGTCGTAGCGGCTGGCGCGGGCCGTAGCCTTCAGCGTCCAACGGCCGGGTGCCCACTGGACCGTGCCGCTGACGCCGGTCCGATGGTAATCGAAGAAGCCCAGCCCGTTGTCCCGCGTCAGCACGTGGAAGGCACGGACCGTGGTGGACCAACTCTTGGCGGCATTCCAGTTCTGGCGCCAGCGCAGTTCGAACCGGTCATTTTGGATGCGGGTGTCGGTGCCCGGCAGCAACTCGCGGGAAGGCGTCAGCAACTGGGAATCGTCGAACGGACGCCACGTGTGGGTGTAGGCGGCGGTGACCGAAGAGTCGTAGGCAAAACGGTAGCCGACCAACAGCTTGGGCACGTATTCCCAGTAGTCGTCCAGCGGGGCGTCGTAGAGCTGGCGGGTGCCTTCCGTTTCCGCTTCCACATACCAGTGGGTTCCGACGTCGAGCCGGACCGAGGGACGCAGGGTCAGCGTGTGGCCGGCGGCCCGGCCGATGCCGATGCCGAGGTCCTCGCTCGACAGGTCGATCACCTGGTTGACGAAGACATGCTGGGCCGCAAGGCCGGCGGACCAATTTTCGCCGAGAGTCCGGCGGTAGCTCGCCTGGGTGACGAACAGTTGTTCGGTGTCGACGAGGTCCGAATTCAGGTAGCGGCGGTCATCGCCGGCCCAGAAGAGGTGGAACGAGTCGTCCCCGGTCGGCAGGCGGAAGAGCAGGAGCTCGACACCGAGGCCGAGGAACGCGCTGCCGGACTTGAAGGCGTCCGGGGCCAAGGTCGGGTTGTCCTTGTAGCCGAAGGTGGGCCGGACCGTGGTGGACAGGTCCCACAACAGGAACGGGCTGGGCTCGCTCATCGGCGGTCCAAACTGGATCGGTCCGGCGAGAACCATTCCCAACGGTGCCAGGCAGAGTCCCAAGTTGAGTCGGTTGAGCTTCACGTTTTGGCCGGGCCGAGAAAAAACCGGCGCCCCGCGGCGGGGCGCCGGTTATCGAGGACCGGCTGACGGGTTGATGGGGGGGACGTTCCGCCAGTCCGGCAGGACGATCTCAGTTGCCACCGCGGCGGCCTTTGCCGCGGCCTTCACCGGCGCCGGCGTCGACCGGTCGGGTCTCCTGCAACGTCGCCTTCAGCTCCTTGACGCGTTCGCGGATGTCGGCGCGGAGTTGCTTGGTGTCCTCGAGGAACTTCTCGCGGTTGGTCTTGAGCTGTTCCTTGAGGGTTTCCTTCTGTTCGGCGGTCGCGCCCTTCAGTTGCTGGGCGATTTCCTTCTGGGAGGAGACGAACGTCTGGGCCTGGGCCTTGAACTGGTCGACCAGCTTCTGCAGGTCTTCGGGCAGGACCAGCTTGGAAGGAATACCGAGGTTCGGGACGTCGCCAATCCGGCCGGGACGGCCATTCTGGCCGCGTTCGGGTTTTTCACCACGCGGACGGGCATTGTCATCCGCGGTGAGGCGGGTGGCGGTCCCGAGCAGCAGGGCGCAGGCGGAGAGGCAGATGAGTTTGCTGAGCTTCATACAGGTGTGTTGTTGATTTTTTCGGTTCCGAAAGTGCCGGCCTGTTTTTGCCTTCACTTCCGTCTGCCCCGACTTCTGCTGCCGGCGTGCCAACTGGCGAACACGGCATTTCCGGCCAATTGCAGCGGATTCTCCCCGGCCAAACTCGGTGATATCAGCGAATCGGGTGGGGTTTGGGGGCAGGTCGCCCGCCGGGTTGGGGAACATCACCCAAGGTTCAGGCGGCCGGTGGTTCGGTAGTGGCGGATTCGCCCGAATCCGGCGGGGCGACCGGCTTGGAACCGTCTTTCCAACCGCCCAAGCGATAGCGGAGGTAGTCGCGCGAAACGCCTAGCATCCGGCCCGCGGCCGAGACGTTGCCGTTCGTCTGGGCCAACGCGTGATTGATCAGGCGCAGGATGGTGTCCTCGAGCGAAAAGCCGCTCTCGGGAAACCGGAAGTTGGGATTGAACCAGTCGTCGATGGGCACCGGAACTGTCACTCCGGCATCGCCGGGCTGCGGAGCGGCCACGCCGAGGAGTTGCTCGAAGTTCAGCTCGGCGCCGTCCTCGAACACCAAGGCGCGCTCCACTTCGTGCGCGAGTTCCCGGACGTTGCCGGGCCACCCGTAACCGAGCAGCCGCCGTTTTCCGGTCGCGGAAACGGTCCGGGGCGGCAGGCGATGGCGTTTCGCCAGCCGAACGATCAGCGCCTCGGCGAGGGCAAGGATGTCGGCGCCGCGTTCGCGGAGGGCGGGCAGGGGCACGCGGAAGAGATCAAGGCGATGGTAGAGGTCCTCGCGGAAGCGGCCCTCGCGGACCAGTTCCCGGAGGTCCCGGTTCGAGGCGGCGATGACCCGGACGTCCACCGGCAAATCGCGGCTGCCGCCAACGCGCCGAATCCGGCGGTCTTCGAGCGTGGTCAGGAGCTTGGCCTGCAAGGCCAGCGGCAGCGACGGCAGTTCGTCGAGGAACAGCGTGCCGCCATTGGCCGCCTCGAAGAGGCCGAGCCGGGAGGTGCGCGCATCGGTGAAGGCGCCGCGTTCGTGGCCAAAGAGCTCGGATTCCGCGAGCGACTCCGGGATCGAGGCGCAGTTCGCTTCGACCAGCGGCCCCTGGCTGCGGGGGCCGTGTCCATGAATCCAGCGCGCGATCGTGGTCTTGCCCGTGCCGGTCTCGCCCTGGATCAGGACGGGCGGCAGGGCGGCGCCGGAGCCTTCGAGGCGTTCGTCGGCCTGGAGGATCTTGCGGAGTTGGTTTTCCAGCCCGCCCAGGGAACCGCCGAAGAAGAAGTGGTTTTCCGGCGCGTCGGCCTGCTTGTGTTCGGTTGCCCGGGCGGATTGCCGATAACGGCGGGCCCGGGCCAGCACGAGGGCCAACGCCTCAGGCTCGAACGGCTTCGCGAGGTAATCCAGCGCGCCCAGCTTGATCGCCTCCACGGCGGCGCTGATGCCGCCTTCCGCGGTCATGATGACGATGCCGGTGTTCGACCCGAACGCCTTCTCGCGCAGCAGGTCCGTGCCGCGACCATCCGGCAGGTTCACGTCGAGCAGGGCAAAGTCGAAACTGAACTCCGAGGCCAGCTTCCGGGCGGCCTTGAAGGTGTCGGCCGCGGTGACATCCGCGCCCATGCGCTCCAGGGTGGACACGATATGGCGGCGGAGCAGGGGCTCATCATCCAAGACGAGGATGGTCAGACCGGAGAGCGGGGCAGCAGACATGCCCGCACACTGCCCGAAGCGGTCGCGACGCGCCAGCGGCGCCTGCCGGTTTACCGCCGGCCGAACCGACGGGCCGCGGCCAAGGCCACCAGGCCCAGGCTCATGACCACCGCGGTCGGTTCAGGCACGGGGGAGGCCTCGCCGGAGACGCGGACCATGTCGAGTTCGAAGGCCGCGGTGTCGATGATGGCGTCCGTCGTAAGGCTGCCAAGGAACTGGAACCGCAGGTTAAAATTGTTTCCGGCCTCCAGTTGGGAACTCAGGTCAACCGTGTAACTGTGGGACCAGAAGCCGTCGCCGGAAGGCAGCAAGGTGGCCGTTTCGCTCCAAGTCGTGCCGTTGTCCGTGGATAGCCGAAATTGGAATGCCGCGGTCGAGATCGGTGGGTGGTCGAAGTCAAAGGTGACCTGAACCGATTGGAAGCCGAGGGTTGAGATGCCGAAGTCGGCGCCGATGGGATTGCCCGCGGCTGTTCCGGCGGGGGCAACTAATTGGAGCACCGAGTTTTCCGTCGAAAGGTCCGAGGAACCGTTGGAGTAGGCGAAGCCCAGCTGACCGTTGCCGACCGGGTCGAGTTGGCCATTCCCGTCGTCGGTGAAGAGCGTTCCGGTCGTCCCATCGCCGTCAGCCGTGTTAAAATCCCACGAGCCGATTACGAAGTAAGCCGCCTGAGCGTCGAAAACGGTCCACCCCAGCAAAAAGCCGGAGGCCACTCCTTTGAGGTGCTTGATCATCAGTTTGGCGCAGCCGTCCTTCCCCCGAAATGCGGCTGCGCGCTTCAACGGGCCAGACAACCGGTCCGACGTCAACAGGTAGTTTGTCAGTTCGCCCGTTTTGGCCTTCGAAACCCGTGCCGGCGGCGGGCGGACGGTTCCCATTCCCCGGCCGAAGTTTCCTGCGGGCGTGCCGGTTGTCTTCCAGGCGATGGCGGGGCACACTCCGCGGCCGCCTCGACATGAAGCACCCGGAATTGGTTGAGACCCATCGCGTGGGCCCGCAGACGCGGGAACAAATCGTCCGGGCCAAGGACTGCCCGGCCTTGGCGGCGCATGGCATCGCCCACGTCGGAATCGCGGACGCCGCGCCACCCTATACCATGGTGCGCACGGACCTGCCGGGGGCGTATTTCCTGGCCTGCTTTGCCGGAGAGGGCCGCATCCTGCTCGACGGCCGCTGGCAGCGCTGCACGGCGGGGATGGCCTGCCTGGCGCCGCCCCATGTGCTGCATGCGTTCCATGCGGTGGTGGGCAAACGCTGGGGCTTTGCGTGGGTGCGCTACGACGCCGGCTCGGGGCAGGGACCGCTGATCAATGCGTCGGCGCCGGTCCTGGCCAAGTTTCCCGCCGAAACCATCCGCGCGGCGATCGAGGGGCTGGCCGCCGAGCAGGCGGGCGGCAACCAGCCTTGGTCCCTGCACCATTGGGGGGAGCTCGTCCACGGATACGTCACCCGGTTCGCCCAGCCGTGGCATGTCGAGGATCGCCTGGCCAAGCTGTGGAACGCCGTGGCGGCGGCCCCCGGCCATCCGTGGACGCTCTCCGAACTGGCGCGGCGGTCCCATTGCTCGGGCGAACACCTCCGGCGCCTGTGCCGGCGCCAACTAGGGCGCACGCCGATGCAACAGGTCACCTACCTCCGGATCCGTCACGCGGCGACGCTGCTGACCCGGTCGGACGACAAGCTGGAAATCATCGCCACGGAGGTCGGCTACGCGAACCCCTTCGTGTTTTCCAACACCTTCAAGCGCTGGACCGGCTGGCGTCCGAGCGAATACCGTGCGCGGAAAATCGGTTAAGCGCCGGCCACGACGTTCGATTCACCCTTGGTTACATGCCTTCTGCTCCTTCCCCTCGACGGCCCGCCGGGTCGGGCTGGCCTGCCCGGCAGCGACCGGGACTGGCCAAGTTCCGGTTGGCCGGGAAGTGTCGTGAGTCCTTCAGTTCCAGCACGAAACGTGTGCGTGACATGGCAAAGGGCGCCGTGGGTTCCGTGAGCCTGGCGGTCCTGCTGGCCGGGGCGTTGGCCGTTCCGGTGTGGTCTGCGGGGGTGCCGGCCGACGGTCGTCCGGAGGTGTTGGTCCGGTTAGCGGGAGCGGAAGCCATCCACCGGGACGATTCCTTTCACCTTCACGCCAGCACCGAGATCCGCACCGCGACCCAACTGGCCGTGCCGGCGGAACTCTTTGCCTGGCGGGTGGACGGTGGCGCTTGGTCGGCCCCGGTGACCGACCCGGAACTCGAATTCGCCGGCGATCGGCTGGGCCTTGGGCGTCACCAAATCGAGGTTCGCGCGGTCAATTCCGGGGGCCAGCCCCTGGGGCCGTCCGCCGTCTGGGAGGTGGAAGTCGGTCCGATCCCGTTGCAGGAGCAGTCGTGGTTCCTGCCTGGTTTGCTGAGTCTGTTCGGGCTGGTGCTCACGTTGGCGGTGGTGGCGGTGCGGAGCCGGCTGCGGCTGGCGGAATATGCCCGGACGCTGGAGAAAAAGGTCGCCCAACGCACGGCCGACCTGGAGGCCGACATCCGGCGCCGGCAGTCGTTGGAAGAGTCCTTGCGCGCCAGCGAGGAACGATTCCTCAAGATTTTCGATTCCAGTCCCGTGCTCGCGACGATTTCGTCCTTCCGCGACGGCACGCTGCAGGATGCCAACCGGAACTTCTGCGAGGCGTTTGGCTTCCGGCGCGAGGAATTGGTCGGCCAATCGACCGTTTCTTTGGGCATCTGGAAGGATCCGGAGCGGCGGGCAGAGTTGCTGGCCCGGCTGGCCGCGGGCTCCCCGGTCAGCAATGAGGAGATCGTGTGCCGCCATCGCGACGGCGCGGAGCGGACCATCCTGGTCTCCGCCGAACGGGTCCAGGTCGGCGGCGAAACCATGCTGCTGATCTTCGGAGTCGATATCTCCGAGCGGAAGGCGCTCGAGAACCGGCTGCTGCATCTCGCGGACAATCTGCCCGGCAGTTACGTCTTCCAGTATGCGCTGGAACCCGGTGGCGCCTCCCGGTTCCTTCACGTCAGCGCCGGGGTGGAGAAGTGTCATGGGATTACCGCCGCCGCGGTCTTGGCCGATCCGGCGGCGCTGCTCACGTTGGTGCATCCGAGCCATGCCGGGGCGTTGGATGCGGCCATCGCGGAGAGTGCCCGGACGTTGGGCGACCTCGCGTTCGAAACCCTCGGCCGCCGCGCCGATGGCCGCTGGGGGTGGTTCCGCCTCGCGTCGCGACCCCAGCGGGAGCCCTCCGGCCGGATTGTCTGGGACGGCGTCTCGACCGACATCACCGCTCGCAAGGAGGTGGAGCTGTCGCTCCAGGCGAGCGAGCAGCGCTTTGCCAAGGCGTTCCAAGCGAATCCCATGATCGCGGCGATCTCGTCCCTCGTGGACCACCGGCTGATCGACTGCAACGACCGGCTGTGCCGGTTTACCGGCCTCGGGCGCGAACAGCTGCTGGGGCGCTCGCCCGGGCAATTGCAGCTGTGGGTCGACTACTCGGTGCGCGACCGAATCGTGCAACGGCTGATCGCCGACGAGGTGGTGGAGAATCAGGAAGTCGAAATGCGCAACCGCGCCGGCGAGGTCCGGCGGCTGCTCGTCTCGGCCCAGCGAATTGAGCTGGGCGGCGAGCCGGTGGCGTTGTTCCTGTCGTCGGATGTCACCGCGCAGAGCCGGCGCGACGAAGCCCTGGTGGCCAGCGAGGCGCGCTTCCGCACCCTCGTGGAGCAGTCGGCGGACGGGATTTTCGTGGCCGACGAGCAGGGCCGTTACGAGGAGGCCAACACGGCGGGGTGCGAACTTCTTGGCTATTCCCGCGACGAACTGCTCCGGCTCCGGGTTCACGACCTCGTCGCGGTGGAGGACCATGCCAAGCTGCCCGGGCATTGGGCGGAGATTCAATCCGGCGCGGTCGTCCGAGGCGAATGGCGGCTGCGGCGCAAGGATGGTGCGACGTTCATTGCCGACCTGAGCGTGCGCCGGCTGCCGAGCGGGCAGGCCCTCGCGGTGGTGCGGGACGTCACTCAACGGCGCCGCGCCGAGCAGAAACTGAGGTTCAACGAGGCGGTGCTCCGGGAAACCGGCGCCATCGCGAAGGTGGGCGGCTGGCAATTCGAACTGGCCACGGGCGTGACGTATTGGACAGACGAGGTGGCCCGCATTCACGGCCGGGAACCGGGGGCGCCGGCGACCCTGGACGCCGGGTTGAATCCCTACTCGCCCGAGTCACGGGTGCGCATCGAGGCGGCCATGGCGGGGGCCGCCACGCGGGGGGAGGAATATGACTTGGAGGCCGACCTCACGGCCGATGATGGCTCTTCCCGTTGGGTTCGCATCATCGGGCGGCCGGTGTGGGAGCACGGAGTGATCGTCCGCCTCCAGGGATCCATCCAGGACATCACGGAGCGAAAAGTCGCCGAAGTTCGTCTGCGGGAATCGGAGCAGCGGTTCGCCACCATTTTCCGGACCAGCCCGGCGATCGCGGTGATCAGCGCTTACTCCGACGGCCGTTACTTGGACCTCAATGAGCAGTTCTCCCGCAGCTTGGGCTATTCGCGGGACGAGGCGTTGGGACGCCGGGCGTTGGATCTCGGCGTCTGGGTGGATCCGGCCCAGCGGCGCGAGATGATCCGTCAGATCGAGGCGGGGCAGACAGTCCGCGATTTCGACTGCCTGCTGCGCACCAAGACCGGGGAGATCCGCAACGTGTCGGCGTCGGTGGACCGGGTGATGCTGGGCGGCCAAGAGTGCCTCATTTTCATCGGCACCGACATCACCGAACGCCGGCAAGCGGAGGATTCGCTCCGGCAATCCGAGCGGACGTTGGCGGCGCTGTTTGAGGGCATCCGCGATGGCATCGTGGTGGCCGACGCGGTCAGCCGCCGCTTCCTGCGGGTCAACGGGGCCATCTGCGAGATGACCGGCTACACCTCCGCCGAGCTCCTCGAACTTGGAGTCGCCCAATTTCACCCTCCAGAAGCCTTGGAACACGTCTCCGCTGAGTTTGCCCGGCAGGTGAGCGGCGAAATCGGTCTCAGCCCGGCACTGCCGGTCCTCCGCAAGGATGGCACGGTGATCATTGCGGATGTGACTGCGACCCCCATGGAAATCGCCGGCAGGCAATGCCTGGTCGGGGTGTTCCGCGACGCCACCGAACGGCGGGCCACGGAACAGGCCTTGCGGGAACAATTGCGCCTCCAGGAGCGGCTAGCGTCGTTGGCCACGACCGTGCCCGGCGCCCTGTTCGTATTGGAGGTGCTTCCCGCCGGGGTGCGGCGTGTGCCCGAGGCCAGCCCCAAGCTGAAGGACCTGACCGGGCTGGCGCCCGAGGAGTTGGCGCAGGACATCAGCCCGCTCTTCCGGCTGGTGGCGCCGGCCGACTTCCCGCAGGTGATCGCAAGAATCGAGGATTCCATCGCCCGTCGGCTGCCGTGGCATGACGTGTTCCGGATCCACCACCCGGTGAAGGGCACGGTCTGGCTCGAAGGTTTCGCCCAGCCCGCCGGACTTGAGCGCGGGCAGGCGGTCTGGCACGGGTTGCTCCTCGACGTTTCGGATCGCCTGCACGGCGAGCGGCGACGCAACACCGAACATGCCGTGAGCCAGGCCTTGGCCGGTGCCGGCACGCTGGCGGCGAGTTACGTCGGGGTGCTGGGCGCCCTCTGCCGCGGCGAAGGCTGGGAGTATGGCGAACTCTGGGGCGTCGATCCCGCGGACGGGAAGCTCACCTGCCTGGAGCTTTGGCATGAGGATTTGCCGCAGTTCGATGCGCTGGCGACCCAGACGCGCCAGTTTCGGTTTGGCCCGGGTGAAGGACTGCCCGGCCGGGTTTGGCAGTCGGGCGAACCGGTGGTCATCGCGGAGCTGGCGACCGATCCTGGGTTTCGGTGGACGCGGTCGGCGCTGGCCGCGGGCATCGTGAGCGCGCTGGGTTTCCCCATCTTCTCCGGCAACCGGATCACCGGCGTCATGGCGTTCATGTCCTGCCAGCCGCTCGAACGGGAGGTGGGACTGCTGGACATGCTGAAGACCATCGGGTCCCAAGTTGGCCAGTTCATGGCGCGCAAGACCCTGCAGGAGGAGCTCAAGCGGTTCGTCTCGCTCAGTCCGAGCGTGATCTACGCGCTGCGCATCACCCCGTTCGGCATGCGTGCTTATTGGGTCAGCGACAACCTGTTCAACCTGACCGGCTACGGTCCGGGCGAGCCCATCCACGGTTCCTGGTGGAGCGACCATCTTCATCCCGCGGACCGGGATCGCGTGCTCAAGGCGAACCCGACGCCCTACGAGATTGACCACCAGGTGATGGAATTCCGCTTCCGGCGGAAGGACGGCGAATACATCTGGCTGCGAGACGAGAAACGCCTCCTGCGGGATGCCCAGGGCCGCCCGGCCGAGGTCATCGGCGCGTGGACGGACATTTCCGACCGCCGGTCCCTGGAGACGCAGCTGTTGCAGGCCCAGAAGATGGAGGCCATCGGCCACCTTTCCGGCGGCATTGCGCACGACTTCAACAACATCCTGGGCGCGATCATCGGCAACGCCCAACTCGCGGAAATGGACCTGACTGCGGAGCATCCCGCCGCCGAATCCGTCGGGCAGATACTAAAGGCCAGCCAGCGGGCCACCCACTTGGTCCGGCAAATCCTGACCTTTGCCCGGCAGAACAGCCAGGAACGTCACCGCGTCGACCTGCGCCCGATCGTGGAGGAAAGCGTCCGCCTGCTGCGCTCGACAATCCCGACGGTGATTTCCATCCAGCTCCACCTCGCCGACGGTCCCTTGCCGCTGGTGCTGGCCGACGAGACCCAGGTGCAGCAGATGATCCTCAACCTCGGCACCAACGCGTGGCACGCCATGGACACCCCGACGGGTCTGATTGACGTGGACCTCAACTCCGAGCAGGTCTCCGAGACCCAGGCGTCCCAGAACGCCGACCTGCGGCCCGGCCGTTATCTCCGGCTCCGCGTCCGGGACACCGGCAAGGGCATGGGGCCGGAGCTGATCGCGCGGATCTTCGAGCCGTTCTTCACGACCAAGGAACCCGGCAAGGGAACCGGGCTGGGGTTGTCGGTCGTGCACGGCATCATGAAGTCCCACGAGGGGGCGATCACCGTGGAAAGCGCCGTGGGGCAGGGCACGACCTTCGACCTCTACTTCCCCGAATCCGCCGGCGCCGAGGCCGGGGTCGCGGCCGGACCAAAGGCGGAACGGCGCCAGGGCGACGGCCAGCGCATCCTGCTGGTGGACGACGAGGAAACGATGCTGCGGGCGACCCACCGGGTGCTCGAACGACTGGGCTACCGGGTCACCTCAGTTGCCGGCGGCGGCTCCGCGATCATTGCGTTCCTGGCCGAGCCCAAAGCCTTTGATCTGGTCCTGACCGACCTCAACATGCCCGGCATGTCCGGCATCGAAGTCACCTCGGCCCTCCGCAAGACCCGGCCGGATCTGCCGGTCGTGCTCAGTTCTGGCTTCATCACCGAGGATCTCCGCCTGGCCGCCGAGGCCGCCGGCGTGGCGGAAATCCTTCGCAAGCCCGCCTCGATGGAAGAGCTGGGCGCCGCCATTTTCCGAACCCTCCAACGCCGCCCATGAATCCCTCACCGCCCACCGTCCTGCTCATCGATGACGACCCGGACTTCCGTTCGATGCTCCGCCGCACCCTGGTGCGCGACGGCTACGCCGTGCAGGAGGCGGAGAACGGCCGCGAAGGCCTGAAAGTGCTGGAGCTTTCGTCGGTCGACGTCGTGGTCACCGACATCATCATGCCCGACATGGAGGGCATCGAACTGATCCTCCAGTTGCGGCGCACCCGGCCCGAATTGCGGGTGATCGCCATGTCCGCCGGCGGCCGGATCAATCCCGAGAGCTACC
This sequence comes from Kapaibacterium sp. (SeqCode), assembly GCA_044339945.1. Taxonomy (GTDB): domain Bacteria; phylum Verrucomicrobiota; class Verrucomicrobiia; order Limisphaerales; family UBA9464; genus CAIWAH01. Next base: position 9,717 of record JBIIUN010000019.1, on the reverse strand, counting down.
TCAATCTCGCGAAACGCTCCGGCGCGGTTCGCACCCTCGCCAAGCCGTTCAACCTCGCCGACTTCCTGAACGTCGTGCGCGAAACCCTCGCTGTCCCGGCGGCCGCCTCCCCCTAGGTCAGCGCCGGGGCGCCAATTCCACGAGCAGCGGCCGATGATCGGAGGCCACGGCTTCGGGCAGCACTTCGCTGTGCTTGACCCGCCAGGCGCCCGGCGGACGCACAAGGACAAAGTCGATGCGGGCGTCGGGTTTCCCCGCCGGGGTGGTCGGCTGAGGATTGGCCGCCGCGGCGTCCTGCCACAGCGACAGCATCCGCGTCATCACCCGACTCTCCGGACGGTCATTGAAATCCCCCGCCATGATCGAAGGCTCCAGGTCGTTGGCGAACCGGTCCTGCAGCCAGCCCGCCTGCAACCAGCGATCACCATCGTCGCGCGTGGCGTCGAGGTGCATTCCGATGAACCGGAACGGCGTCATTCCCGGCGGCACAATGCGGGCGGAAACGGCCAGCCGTTGCTCGCGGTTGTTGGGGTTCGGCAGCCGATGGACGTTGAAGTTTTCCAACGGCCAACGGCTCAGGAGCATCATCCCGTATTGGCCGCCCTGAAAGTCGATCGCCTTGCCGAACTGGCCGTGCAGGCCCGTCAGGCGGATGTATTCCGCCGCCTGGTCCACCCGGCCGGTCCGCTCGGTGCCGATGTCGATCTCCTGCAACGCGACCAGGTCCGCCCGGCTTTCCCGGATCAGGCGCGCGATGCGTCCAAGGTCCACCCGCTGGTCCAGGCCTTCGCTGTGATGGAGGTTGTAGCAGAGCACCCGCAGTCCGGCCGATTCGCCGAGGGCGGCGCAACCGGTGGCGACCGCGGCGCAGGCGGGGACCGCTTGCAGGAATTGGCGGCGATTCATGCGGCAAGCGTTACCGGGAAGCGGTCTCGTGGCGAGCCTGCCAATGCAGGAGAAAATGGGTAAGCGCGACTACGACCAACGCGTGCCGGATGGCGCCGGTGGCGATCAGCCCGGGAATGTCCGCGAGTGGCACCAGGCGCACGGCAATGTCCTCGGCATGGTCAAACTCGGTGGCGTGGCGCACCTCGGCGGCCTCGACCAGCACGGTGTGGCAGCGGTTCGATTGGATCGCCGGATTCGGGAAGATGGTGCCGATCAGCTGGGCCGGCGCCCCTTCGTAGCCGGTCTCCTCGCGTAGTTCCCGCGGTCCTGCGACCGCCGGATCGGTTTCGTGCGGGTCCATGATGCCGCCGGGAATCTCCAGTTCCACGGTGTTGGTGCCATGGCGGAACTGCTCGATCATCACCACGTGGTGGCTCGGCGTGAGCGCGACCACGTTGACCCAGTCGGCGCAGTCGATGACGAAGAAATCGTGCTGGCTGCCGGTCCGCGGATTCACCTTCAGGTCGGTCCGCAGTTGGAAGATGCGGTAATTGGCGAGGGCCTTCGTGGTGACGACCGGCCAGGGCTTGATCGGGTTTTCCGGGGGCATCTTCGGGGTGCTTTCAATCGTTGGCGGTGCGGGCCTGGGCGGCCCAGCCGCCGGCCATCAGTTTGACGAGGTGGATCAGCGCCTCGTCGTGGCTGTGCCCGGTCTCCGCGGCGAGCTGGTGGGCGCGCTTGTCGAGCTGGGCGGCCATCTCGGGGCATTTGGCGGCCGGGCAGCCGATGGCCTGGAGCGCCTGGGCGAGTTGTTCGAGTTCCATGACGAAAGCAAAAAGGCGGACGGCCACGGCCGTCCGCCTGTTCGGAGAATGTTCGGTCAAGCCACCGTCGAGCGGGCGACGATGGTCACGCTTTCGACGTGCTGCCGCTGGATCGGGCGGCTGGGCGACTGTTCACCGGCGGCCTTGCAGGGGGTGGCGGCGATCTGGTCCAGGACGTCGAGACCTTTCATCAGCTTGCCGAAGGCGGTGTATTGCTTGTCGAGGAACGAGGCGTTGCCGTGCACCACGAAGAACTGGCTGCCGGCGCTGTCCGGGCTGGCGCTGCGGGCCATGGAGAGCACGCCCTTCTGGTGGGACCGGTCGTTGAACTCGGCCTTGATCTTGTAGCCCGGATCGCCGGTGCCCCAGCGGGCCTCCTGCTTCGCATCCTTGGTCAGCGGGTCGCCGCCCTGGATCATGAAGCCACGGATGACTCGGTGGAACGCGGTGCCGTCGTAGAAGCCCTGCCGCGCGAGCTTCTTGAAGTTCTCGACGGTCTTCGGGGCGACGTCGCTCCAGAACTCGACAACCATGTCGCCGGCGGACGTCTTGATGATGGCCACCTCATCGGTGGCGGTGGGATTGCTCATGGGAAAAACGGGATTACTTCGCCGCTGGTTTGGCGGCGGCCGGGGGGGCGGTGAGGGTGACGGTTTCGAGGACGACGGGAGTTGTCGGGGTGCTGCCTTGCGGGCCGGCGACGGCGACCTTTTCCAGCTTGTCGAGCACGTCCATGCCTTGGGTCACCTTGGCGAAGGCGGTGTATTGGCGGTCGAGATGCGACGCCGTGCCGAAGCAGATGAAGAACTGGGAGCCGGCCGAGTTGACGTCCCGGCTGCGGGCCATGGAGACCACGCCGCGCACGTGGGAGGTGTCATTGAATTCGGCGTTGATCTTGTAGCCGGGATCGCCGGTGCCCCAGCGGGCCTGCATGGCGTCGTTCCGGGTCAGCGGGTCGCCCAGCTGGATCATGAAACCGGGGATCAGGCGGTGCGACTTGGTGCCGTCGTAGAACTTCTCGCGCGCGAGCTTCTTGAAGTTCTCGACCGTCTTCGGGGCGACGCCGGGCAGGAACTCGAAGGTGATGTCGCCGAAGTCCTTGAACTTGAGCACGGCGACCTCGTTGGTCGGCGCGGCGGCCGCGGCGGCGGGCTTCTTGTCTTCGGCGCGGGCTGCGGTCAGGGCCGTCAACCCCACGCCCACGAGCAGGGCAGTGAGAACACGTTTCATGGTGCGGGCGGAAGTAGCCACACCGGTCCCCGGCTGTCACGCGGAGTTTGCGGCCGGGCCGGACGCCGGCCTTGCCACCGGGCACCGCTTTGCGTTCCGCTGGCGGGCGTGGCGCACATCCATGACCTGATCGATTTCACCGTGGCCATCTTCGTCGTCCACGACGGCAAGGTGCTCGTGATCCACCACCGCAAGCTGAACAAGTGGCTGCCGCTGGGCGGGCACATCGAACTGGATGAGGACCCCGAGATCGCGGCCCTGCGCGAGGCGAAGGAGGAAAGCGGCCTGGACGTCGAGCTGCTGGGCGAACGGCCGCCGACCACCGAGCCGGGCACCCGGGCGCTCATCGCGCCGCGCTTCCTCGACATCCACCGGATCAGCGACACCCACGAGCACATCGGCATGATCTATTTTGCCCGGGTGAAGGCCGGGGCCGTGGCGTTGGCCGAGGCGGAACACCATGACATCCGCTGGGTGACGGCGGAGGAACTGGAGACCCTCCAGCCGCCAATGAGCGACGCCGTGAAGTGGTATTGCCGGACGGCTTTGGAGGAGGTGTCGGCCGGAGCCGTGCCCGGGCGCCTTGCGGAGCCCGCACCCGGCAGCGGGCTCCCCGCCGATGGAACGCTGCTGGCGGAGAATTCGGCGGGCGGATTGGTCTGGGGCCGCGGCGCCCAAGCCGGGCGATTGCTGCTCGTTCATCGCCCGCGGCATCAAGACTGGTCGCTGCCCAAAGGCAAACTGCAGCCCGGTGAGGCGCCCGCTGCCGCCGCCCTAAGGGAGGTCAGCGAGGAAACGGGCGTGACAGCGCGATTGTTGCGGCCGGCGAGCCCCGTCACCTATCCGAAGGGTGGACATCTCAAGGTCGTGCTTTACTGGCACATGGCGGTTGAGCGGGCGGCGCAATTTCAAGGCAATGAAGAGGTGGATGAGTTGCTGTGGGCGACTCCCGCCGAAGCCCTCCTGCGGCTCACGCACGAGCCGGAACGTGAGCTGGTCCGCCGCGAAACCGAGGCGACGCCCGTTCCCGGCGGCCGGCGGGAAGCCCGGCAGGACCGGTTGTTCGCGGCCTTGGCCGTGGCCGAGGCGCAGGGAGTCGATCCGGCGCCAACCCTCGCAGCCACGCCTGAACGGCAGGCGGCTGGCCGCACCGCCGTTGCGCTGCTGGAAAAGGCCCGGGCGGCGGCGATTGCGGGCAACGTGGACCTTGGGTGGACCTGGTTGCACGAAGTCGACCGTATCCGCGTGGTCAACCTCCCGGACGGAACCTTGCGTGCCCGGGCCTTGAGTCTGGAGGAAGAGGCCAAGCTCAAGCTCAAGGATTGGCGGCTGAGTTCGGTGGGCCGGCTGCTCACCGCGGCACGCGCCGCGGCGGAGGCCGAAGATCCGTTGGGCCCGGCCCGGCGGGCGGCGCTCGAAGCCGCCGTGCAGGAAGCGGTTGGCCTGCTGAATGCCGGCTTCAACAACCGCTACCATCAACTGCGGGTGATCGGGGAGAACCTCCGGAGCTTGGTGGCTTCGCTGGCCGTCCTCCTCGTCTTGTTGCTCGTGCTGTTCGCGTTCAACGGCGTGGGTTCGCGGTGGTCGGAAGGCGATTGGTCTACGTTCGCGGCAGTGGGACTGTTCGGCGCCCTCGGCGGTGGTCTTAGCGCAATCTTCCAATTCAGCCGGCCGGCGGCCGTGCGGATTCCCGACGCGTTGCTCCAGGGTTGGATCACGCTGGGTCGCCCGCTGATCGGGGCAATCTCCGCACTGTTCATCTACATGGCGCTGCGGGCCGAACTGGTGCCGCTGCTGACGCTGAAGCAGGCCGGCGCACCCGCCTACTACGCGTTTGCGTTCGTCGCCGGATTCAGCGAGCGGCTGATCTTCAACGCCGTCGGGCAGGTGACCGGCGAGAAGAAGTCCGGCAACGACGCCTGAGGCGGATGTCAGGCCGGGCGCGCGTTCAACGTTTCGTCAGCACCGCCCCTTCGCCCATCGCCCGTTCGAGACGGGCTCGGGCCACGGCGTAGTCGCGCAGGGCCTGGGAATAGGTGGTTCGCGCCTCGGTCAACGCGGCCTGCGCGGACAGGACGTCGAGCTGGGTGCCGCTGCCGGCGTCGGTGCGGGCGCGGGCCAGCCGCAGGGCTTCCTCGGCCTGTTCGATCACCTTCTGCTGGGATTCCAGGACGTCCTTGGCCTCCAGGAAGGTCGAATGGGTCGTGCGGACTTCGAGTTCGATCTTGCGGCCGGTGTCGTCCACTTCCAGCCGGGCCTTTTCGCGCCGGGCCTTGGCGGAGCTGACCTTGCCCTGGGTCAGGCCGAAGTCCCAGATGCTCCAGTCGGCCTGGCCGCCGACGACCCAGCCGTCTACGTAGTCGGTCACGCGGCCGGTGAAGGTCTTGTTCTGCCACCGCCAACCGGCGCTTGCCGAGAGCTGCGGATAGTAGTCCGCCTTCGCCCGGCGGATGTCCTCGTCGCGGATCTTTTCCTGCGTGCGCAAGGCGGCGAGTTCCGGCCGGCGTTCCATGGCCTTCAGGAGCGCGGCGGACAGATCCACGCTGAAGGGCTCCGCCTGCAAGGTGTCGGCCAGAGTCAGGGGCAGGTCCCCGCCGGCGTCAGTGGGAATGTTCCAGCCCAGCAGCGTGGCGAGCCGGTTCTTGCCGATGCGGAGGGCGTTGCGCGCCTTGATGAGCCGGGGTTTCGCGTTGGCGAGTTCGACCTCGGCCCGCAGCACGTTGAAGCGCGGCGCGGTGCCGGCCTCGAAGCGCCGTTTCTGGTCTTCCAGTTCGCGGCCGAGCAGGTCCACGGAGGCTTCCTGGGTCTTGATGAGTTCGGCGGCGAGCAGGACGTCGTCGTAGGCGATGCGAATGTCCACCAACGTGTCGGCGACGAGCGCCTGATACTGGTCGAGGGCGGCCTCGGTGGTGAGTTTGGCGGTGCGCAGAGACGAGGTGATCTTGCCCGCGGTGAACAGCGGCTGGCTGACCTCGACGTTGGCGCCCCACTGGGTGTCGTTTTGGAACTGGACGGTGGCCGGACCGAGGTTCGCCTGTTCGATGCCGCCGTTGTCGAGCTGCCGGGCGCTGCCGCCGGCGGCCAGTTTGGGCCGGGCGGCCGAACGCAGTTGCAGGGAGAGCCCGTGGGCTTCCTCCACGTCCTGCTTGCCCTTCAGCAGGGCCGGGCTTTGGCGCAGCGCGGTCTCAAGGGCGTCGGCCAGCGTCAGCGGGGCCGTGGGCCAGGAATTGGTGTCGGCGTGGGCGGCTGCCAGCAGGCTGGCGGCGACGGCGAGGGCGGTGAGTGTCTTCATGGGCTTGGGAGGGGAAAGGAGTCAGCGGGCGGCGGCGACGGGCGTGGTGCCAGGAGCGGAGCGTTCGATGAACACGTCCACCTGCTGGCCGACATAGATCGGGAAACTGGGCCGGTCGAATTCGTAGATGAGCTGCAAAACGCGGGTGTCCACGCGTTCGAGGCTGTCGCCGGTGAGGCTGCGCTTCGGAATGACGAACGGCTCCACCCGCACGAAGCGGAGGTTCACCGTGAGGTCGGCGTGGCCCTTGAGCGAGCCGCGGGCCGGCTTGTTGGCTTCCACCAGCACGGCGTTTTGCTCGTCCACCTCGGCCCGGACCTGGAGCGTCTCGACGTCCCCCAGCAGCATCAGCGGTTCGGCCATCACTGCGGCGGGCGCGAATTCGCCTTCGCGCACGTTGACCTGCAGAAGTTCACCGTCGCGCGGCGCGTGGACCGTGAGCACGGCGAGCTCGGTGCGGGCCTGTTCCAGCTGGCTTTGCACCGCGGCGATTTGCGCCTTCGTGGCCAGCAGCCGGGCCTTGGCGGTTTCCACCGCGAACCAGCGCCGCTTCAGCTCGTCCTCGGTCGCCACCTTCTGCTGTTCGAGTTTTTGGAATCGTTCGAGTTGGTCGGTGCCGTCGGCGAGTTCGACCTCCTGCGCGGCCAAGGCGGCGCGGGCTGACTCTACTTGGGCGGTCAGTGAGATCACCCGGGCCTGCGCCTCGCGGTCGTCGAGCTGGAACAGCGGCGCCTTGGCCTTCACGCGGTCGCCGACCTTCACGAACACCCGCGTGACCAGCCCCGCCTTGGGCGACGCGAGTTTCACGTTCTCGCGGCGGGCCTCGACGATGCCGGTGGCCGCGACCGTGTCGTCGTAAGGCGACCGCGCGGGTTGGGAAACCGGCGCCGGCTGGGGCGGACGCTGCTGCATCCGGCGGACCAGGGCGACGGCGGCAAACACGCCGAACAGGGCGAGGTAGAAGCTGAATTTGCGGAACAACATGGGAGAAAAGCGGTGGGGGGTTAGCGGTGCGTCTGGATGAAGGATTTCAGTTCGGGCCCGGCGTAAACCTGTTTCACCCGGCCGTCTTCCATCTCCGTGATGCGGTCGGCGAAGCCGTAGGTGCGGTTGTCGTGCGTGACGATGACGACGCAGCGTCCGGGCGCGCGGGCGGCGCCGGCGAGCAGTTCCATGATGTGATGGCCGGTCGTCGAATCGAGCGCGCTCGTCGGTTCGTCACAGATGATCAGCCGCGGCCGGTGCACCAAGGCGCGGGCGATGGCGACGCGCTGTTGCTGGCCGCCGGAGAGGTCGCCGGGGCGCTTCCTCAGTTTCTCGGCGAGGCCGACTTCCTTGAGCATGTCCGCGGCGCGGGCTTCGGCCTCGGACCGTTTCACGCCGGCAAGGAGCAGCGGCACGCTGACGTTCTCGACCGTGGTCAGCGTGGGAATGAGGTTAAATTGCTGGAAGATGAACCCGATGTTCTGGCGCCGGAACGTGGTGATTTCCTTCGGCGAAAGCCCGTTCAGGGTGATGCCGAAGACTTCGATCTGGCCCTGGTCCCACTCCAGCGTGCCGGCGACGACCGAGAGCAGGGTCGTCTTGCCGCAGCCGCTCGGGCCGACCACGAGGTGCAGCTCGCCCTCCCGCGTAGAAAAGGAGGTGTTCTTCAGCGCGACCGTCCGGCTGTCGCCCGTGCCGTAGGTCTTGGTGACGTCCGCGGCGCGGACCGCCGTGCCGTCGGCCGCGTGGGTATGGGAATAGTCGGGAGTCACGGGAAGTTCAGGCGCGGAAGACGATGGCAGCTTCGAGTTTCGCCACCCGGCGGATGCCCAGCAGCGCGGCAAATCCGCAGATGATCACGATGGCTACCGCCGTGGTGATCATGGACCGGGCATCGAGGAGGAACGGCGGCTGGCCCACCGGCAGCACGGCGAAGCCGAACAGCGCGGTCAGGCCCACGCCGATGCCGTAGCCGATCAGCCCGACGGTGAAGGCCTGCAACAACAGCATCCGCGCCAGCAGCCCGGTGCTCGCGCCCATCGCCTTGAGGGCGCCGAGGTGGCGAAGGTTCTCCAGCACGAACGAGTAGAAGGTCTGGCCCGAGATCGCGATGCCGACGATGAACCCAAGGATGATCGTCGTCATGAACGACGCCGGGATGCCGGTGTTCTTCCAGATGAAGTCGATCGTCGCCATGGAAAATTCGGGCACCGTGAAGGCCCGCAGGCCGGTCTGGTGCTCGATCTCCCGCGCGACCTCGGCGGCCGGGCGGCCGGGCTTCGGTTCGGCGAGGATCATGGAGAGCATCTTCCGCTGTCGGGGCGCGTATTGGAGTGCCTGATCGTAGGTTGTGAACACGTAGGGGTAACCGAAGAACTGGCGTTCCGTGCGGCAGATCCCGACCACCCGCGCCTCGCGGTCGTTGATCTCGAAGGTGTCGCCGATGTCGAGCGGGCGGGTCCGTCCGGCGCTCAGTCGCTGCACGGCCAGCTCGTCGATGAACACCGCGTTGGGCAGCCGCAGTTGCTCCAAATTGCCCCGCACAATGTCCGGCGGCCGGCCCACGAGGGTGGCGCCGTGAAGGCCGACGAGTTGGACCGGTTTGTCCGAGCCATCCGCGGCGCGGGCCTTCTGCACGCTCAGGTAAAGCGGCACCGCGTAGTCCACGCCGGTGACCGACCGGACCCGGTTCACGTCGGTGTCCCGCATCGCCTTGGTCTCGTTCACCTGCTCGACGTTCTTCTCCACGACCCAGATCGAGGCGCGCATGTTCCGCATGTGCGACGTCGTCCAGGAAAGCAGGCCCTGGAACACCGCGTTCTGCTGGGTCATCAGCAGGGCGGCGAAGGTCAGGCCGCCGACCAGCATGACATACTTGGCGCGGTCGCCCATCAGCATCTTCAACGCGAGGTGATACATTTCAGAGGAGAGTGGCGGAGCGTGAGGGTTAGGCGGAAGGCCCGCGACCGGGCCGATTGGCGCGCACCTTGGCGGTCCCGCTAGTTCGGTAGTGGTGCAGCGCGGCGAGGCTGAAGCGGCTGATGTGTTCGGCCAATTCGTCCAGCCGCGACGCGTCCGCCGGCGTCTCGGGAAAGAGCCGTTGGATCACCGGCTGGCAGTGGCAGTAAAACAGGATCTGGCCCACCACGCTCATGCCGCACAGCCGCAAGGTGTCCGGCGGTGTCCCGGGCCCGAGCAATGTCCGCATGATCGCGAGCAGCTTTTCGGAGTCCGGGCGAATGGCTTCGCGCACAAGCCGGTCGAGCGCGGCGGTGGGGTCCACCATTTCCCGGGCCATGATGCGGCCGTGGCGGGCGTGGAGTTCGGGCGACAGCACGCGCTGGAGGAAAGAGCGGATGAAGGCCTGGAGCTGTTCGTCGGGGCCGAGCTCCGGGACCGCGGCCCCGGCGGGAAACCGCTCCCGCGCCAGCCGGCTTTGCTCGGCCAGGACCTCGGAATAGAGGGCCGCCTTGTCGCCGAAGTGGTAGTTCACCGCCG
>JBIIUN010000198.1:0-8703 GCA_044339945.1 Kapaibacterium sp. (SeqCode) | reverse complement strand
TGGCCTGCCCCTCTCCCCCACCCTCTCCCCGCTCGTGCCTCGCAGGGCGAGGGAGTCACCCGGGGGCAGTGCCCCGATACGCCCCCACGGCGCGGAATCCGGTTTTCCGCGTTGAATCCGCCGCGCCCTGCCCTACCACTCCGCGCGGAGTCCTAGTCTCTCAGTGAAACCAACCGATCTTCGCGGCATCCTCCGCTACATTCCGCGCTTCCGGGAAAAGACCTTCGTGGTCGCCTTGGATGGCGCGGTCGTGACCGACGACAACTTCCCCAACCTGCTGCTCGACCTCGCGGTGCTGCGTTCGCTGAACATCCGCATCGTGCTCGTGCATGGGGCTTCCGCGCAGATCGCCGCCTTGGCCACCGAACGCGGCGAGACCGCCACGAATCTCGACGGCGCCGGCATCACCGACGCCACCACGCTCCAGCTCGCCCTCACGGCCGCCAACCGGCTCACCCACGAGATCCTCGAAGGGCTCTCCACCAACGACCTCCGCGCGGTCTCGACCAACGCCGTGATCGCCCATCCGCTCGGCATCGTCGGCGGCGTGGACCACCTCTTCACCGGCAAGGTCGAACGGGTGGACGTGGAATTTCTCACGAGCCTGATCGCGCAGGGCATCGTCCCGGTGGTGCCGCCGCTGGGCTTCGACGGCGATGGGAAGACCTTCCGCGTGAACTCGGACGCCATAGCCGAGGCCCTCGCGGAGCAGCTCAAGGCTTCCAAGCTGATCTACCTCACGGCCACCGATGGGCTCAAACGCCAGGGCACGCTCCTGCGGGAGTTGCTGGTCGGCGAACTCAAGCAGCTCCTCTCCCAGCATCCCGAGGAGCTGGCGCCCGAACTGCTTTCCAAGGCCCGGTGCGCCGTCACGGCCTGCGAGGCCGGCGTGCCCCGCGTCCACATCCTGAACGGCACGGTGGACGAGGGCCTGCTCGCGGAGGTGTTCTCCAACGAGGGCATCGGCACGCTCATCTACGCCAATGAATATCAGCAGATCCGGCGGGCGATGAAGAAGGACATCCGCCATGTGCTCCAGCTCACCAAGAACTCCATGGCCGCCTCCGAGCTGGTGAAGCGCACCCGGCACGAGATCGAGAAACGCATCGGTGACTACTACCTGTTCGAGATCGACCGCAACCCGGTCGCCTGCGTCGCGTTGCACGTCTATCCCGAGCAGAACAAGGGTGAGCTGGCCTTCCTCTACGTCAGTCCCGCCCACGAAAACCAGGGCATCGGCCGCAAGCTGGTGCAGTTCGTCGAGGCCAAGGCCCGGGAGCTGAACCTCGCGGAGATCGTGACGCTTTCCACGCAGGCCTTCGCCTGGTTCCAGGCCAAGGGCGGCTTCAACGAGGGCACGCCGGACGACCTGCCCCCGGGCCGTCGCGAGCGTTACGACGCCAGCGGCCGCAACTCGAAGGTGTTGGTCAAGAAGCTGCGCTGAACGCCCGGTCCGCCGGGCGGCGCACTTGCGTCAGCACGGCGAAGGCGCGCCCCAAATGCTCCGGGTGGGTCAGCGTCTGGAACTGCCGGACGCGCGGTGAATCCCACGCCGGGAAGCGGGCGCCGGGGCGTTGCGTGGCGGCCAAGATGTCCGTGAGGAAGCGGCGTTGGCGGGTGAAAACTTCCGTGGTCAGTCCGGCCGCTTCGCCTGCGGCCTGGAGGGCGGAGAAATTGACGTGGGCGGTCAGGTCCTGCGTTCCCGGCTCGGCCAGCACGTCCTCGGCGAAACGGTGCCGGGCGTAGGCGCGAAGCGTGCCGTTCGCGCGCTGTGGCAGGAAAAACTCCGGCGCCTCGAGCCCGTAGTCAGCCGTGAACAGTCGGCCGGCCGCCAACCGTCCAGCGGCGCGCCGCCACCAGGCTTCCGCCGCTGGGCACACCTCGGTCGTGAAACCGTCGGGCAGCACCGCCAGCAATTCGGCGGGCAACTCCGGCGCCGGGACGGTCCGTTCGGCCAAGCGACACCAACGGAAGGTTTGCCCCTCCGCGCCCACGCCCCACTCGAACCACCTATGCCGGGCCGCGTCCCAGCCGAGCCGATGGACCGGAAACGCGTCGAGCAGCTCGTTGCTCAGGATCACGCCGCGGACGGGCGGCAATTCATCCACGGCGCCAAACCAGCGGACCTGATCGCCGAACGCCGCCAAGGTTTCCCGCTGCCACGCTTGGCGCGCCGGGGAGGGTTCGACGATCCAGTAGTCCAGTCGGACCGCCAACTCCGGCTGCCATTGGGAAAGGAAACTCAGGATGTCCCGCGCCAGCCGCCCGTCGTGCGCGCCGGCTTCCACCAGTTGGAACCGCACCGCGGATTCGGCCGCGCCGGGCAAAGCCGATAGCCAGTCCGCGAACTGGAACGCCAGCAGTTCGCCGAACAGGGGGCCAACACTGACGCTCGTGTAAAAATCTCCGCGCTTGCCCACCACGCGCCGGTCACGCTCGTAGTATCCGAGGTCGGGCTCGTAGAGCGCCCGTTCCATGAACCGCGCGAACGGGATCGCGCCGCCGGCCGCGGCGATTTCCGCGGCAAGGCGCTGGGCCAGTTCAGTGGACCCCGGTGGATTCATCAGTGGTTCGGCAAGATTTGGACTGCGGAGCCGTGGCGCCGCTATGGCTTCACGGCCAGCCATTCACTTCCCATCAAGCCCCAGCAGGTAGTGCAGCACGAGTTCCGGCAGGTCGAGCGAGTAGCCGCCTTCCAGGATGCTGAACACCGGCACACCCACGGCGCGCATCTGCTGCCCCAGCCAGTGGAAGTCCTCCTTTTCCAACGTGCCCTGGGCCAACGGATCGCCCACGTAGGCGTCGAAGCCGGCCGACACGCCGAGGATGTCTGGTTTCGTGGCCTTCAGGCGTTCGATGGCCCGGGACAGCGTGGCGCGCCATTGCTCGCGTGACGTCCCGCCGGCCAGCGGGTAGTTGAAGCAATTGCCCGCGACGTCGGCCGTGCCCGTGCCGGGATAACACGGATGCTGGTGCACCGAGGCGAAGGCGATGCCCGCGACGCCCGCGAGGATGTCCTCCGTGCCGTTGCCGTGGTGGACGTCGAAGTCGAGCACCGCGACCTGCTTCGCGCCGGTCGCCTTGGCCTCCAGGGCCGCGATGGCCATCGAACTGAGGTAACAGAAACCCATCGCGTGATGCCGGGTCGCGTGGTGGCCGGGCGGCCGCAGCAGGCAGAACGGCAGGTCGCCGGCCCGGGCGAGTGCCACGGCCTTCAGCGCCCCGCCGACACTGCGCCGCGCGTGGTCGGCAATACCCGGGAAGAACGGCGTGTCGCCGTCGAACGCCTGCGCCACGGTGAGCCGTTCCAGATGGCCGGCCGAGTGGGCCCGGAGGAGTTGTTCGTCCGTGACCGGGCCCGGTTCACCCCAGGCCAGGGTCAGCGGTTTCTGCGTCTTCAGCAGGTCCACCGTGCGGCTGACCCGCATCGGTTTTTCGGGATGCCCGGCGGCGCGATACTCGGTGCAACGCGGGTCGGTGATGATCGTCATGGCGAAGTCTTAGCGGGCGGGCGGCCCGGGCGAAAGGCCGATGCACCGGCGGGACCTGCGGTAGCTGCCGACGTGAGTCGGTGGCAAGCAGGCCGCGCCGACCGTCACGCCCACGGACTGACGTCCGCGGCTACCGCGCGAACCGACCCCGGGGACCACGCCGAAAAGATGCGCCGGCTTGAGCCACGGCCGGAAAATGTCCGTTGGTCCTTTGCGGCCCGACCCCTTAGGCTGCGCGCATGGTTCACGTTGGCATCGGCTACGATGTGCATGAATTGGTCGCGGGCCGCCGGCTCGTGCTGGGCGGCGTCGAGATTCCCCATTCCAAGGGGCTCGACGGCCATTCCGATGCCGACGCGCTGCTGCACGCGATCACCGACGCCGTCCTCGGCGCCATTGGCGACGTCGACATCGGTCACCTGTTTCCCAACACCGACCCTTCCTGGAAAAACGCCCCCAGCCGGATCTTCGTCGAGGAAGCCGCCCGGCGGGTCCGCGCCCGGGGCGGCCGGATCGTGAACATCGACGCCTCGCTCATCGCCGAGCAGCCGAAGATCTATACCCACCTGACCGCCATGAAGGCGCAGATCGCCGCCGCGCTGGGGATCGACGTCCGCAAGGTCGGGCTCAAGGCCACCACCAACGAACGCCTTGGCTTCGTGGGCCGCGAGGAGGGCATCGCCGCGATGGCCGTGGCCTCCGTGGACCTGCCGGAAGACTGAACCGGCCAGCACCTTTTCCTATGGGCGTAAAATCCGAGATCGGCTGGACGACCGAAACCGAGGACGGGGCCAAGCGGCTCGTCACCGTCGAGAAGCACGGCAAGGAGTGGAAGTTCTTCGAACGGCTCAAGCGGCGCGGGCCGGAGGTGCAGTGGAAACTGCTGCCGGAACCCAGTCTGGAGGACTGGCTCAGCCTGCTGGAATGCCTGGAACGGCGTTACCACCGCGACCTCGCGCCGCCGGACCAGATCGAAGCCCTCCGGCGCCAGATCCGGGAACGTTTCCCGGACTACCGCTTCGAGTAACGGGCCCCGCGTGCCCGGACGCCCCGATGTCCACACCCGGCTCAATTCCGTCGAGGACTCCCGGCGCCCGGGCCGCCTTCACGCTGATCGAACTGCTGGTCGTGATTGCGATCATCGCGCTGCTGGCCGGAATGCTTCTCCCGGCGCTCGCCCGGGCGCGGCAAAAAGCCCGCCAGTCGGCCTGCCTGTCCAACCTCCGCCAGGTCGGGCTCGGCTTCGCGCTGTATCAGGGCGAGAACGCCGACCGCCTGCCCGACCGGCGCGACCTCAAGACGGCGCTCGGCTACCGGCCGTGGACCGATTGGCCGACATCCGACCCGCGGGCCGGTTGGGCCGCGTTGGCGCTGGGCGACTTCGGTGGCCGCCCCGGAGTTTGGCAGTGTCCGGCGTTGGCCGGTTCCCGGCTGCGCGACGCCGTTCAAGTCGTCCAGGCCTATGTCACCAACGACCCGCCAGCCCGGACTGGCTATTGGCTGTGGCGGTTCGACCGCGACTCCTCCCCGGTGCCGCTGGACAACTTCTGGAACAAGACCCCGGAGGCCGCCCTCAACGATCTCCGCGCCGCCAACAATCCGATCGTCGGCCAACCCGGCGGCACCTCCGACGTCGAGCTGGCCGTCGATGCCTACTTCCCCGCGACCATTCCCGGCGTCGCCCCGGACCTCGCCGGCCGCGCCACCCATCCGGGCGGCCGCAACCGGCTGATGCTCGACCTGAGCGCGGCGTGGCTGCGCGACCGGCGGCTGACTGCCCACTGATTTCCCATGAAACGCTTCTTTGCCCCGCTCCTGCTCCTGCCGCTGCTCGCCCGCGCTGCCGACGGCGACTGGCCGACCTACCTCGGGGACAAGGCCAGCAGTCATTACTCCGCGCTGAAGCAGCTCACGCCGCGCAATGTCGCCAAGCTGGAGGTCGCGTGGACCTTCAATGCCGGCGGCGCGGACAAAAACAACCGCTCGCAGATCCAGTGCAACCCGCTGGTCGTGGACGGCGTGCTTTACGGCACCACGCCGGATTTGCAGGCCTTCGCCCTCGATGCGGCCACGGGCCGGGAGTTGTGGCGCTTTGACCCGGCTTCGGTGAAGGGCGTCACCAAGGCCGGCGTAAACCGCGGGGTCGTCTTCTGGTCGGAGGGCAACGACCGCCGCGTGCTCTACGCCAACGATCATTTCCTCCACGCGCTGAACGCCATCACCGGCGAACGCATCGCCTCGTTCGGCGAAGGCGGCTCCATTGACCTCAAGCGCGACCTCGGCCGCGACGTCGGCGGCCTGGCGCTGCAATCCACCACGCCGGGCGTCGTCTTCGGCGACCTGCTCGTCATGGGCATGCGCCTCGGCGAAGGCCCCGCGCCGGCTGCCCCGGGCCACATCCGCGCCTACAGCATTCGCACCGGCAAGCTGGCCTGGCGCTTCAACTCGATTCCCCAGCCCGGCGAACCCGGCCACGAAACCTGGCCGCCCAACGCCTATCAATACGTCGGCGGCGTCAACGTGTGGACCGGCTTCGCGCTGGACGAAAAGCGCGGGCTGGTCTTCTGCCCCACGGGTTCCGCCGCGTTCGACTTCTGGGGCGGCAACCGGATCGGCCAGAACCTCTACGCCAACTGCCTGCTCGCGCTGGACGCCCGGACCGGCAAACGCGTGTGGCATTTCCAGTTCGTCCACCACGATCTCTGGGACCGCGACCTCCCCGCGCCGCCCAACCTGCTCACCGTCACGCACGGCGGGAAGAAGGTGGATGCCGTCGCGCAGGTCACGAAGTCGGGCCACGTCTTTGTCTTCAACCGCGAGACCGGCGAACCGCTCTTCCCGGTCCGCGAGGTGGCGGTCCCGGCGTCCGATTTGTCCGGCGAATCCGCCTGGCCCACGCAGCCGCTGCCGCTGAAGCCCGCTCCGTTCGCCCGGCAGCTCTTCACGCACGCGGAGATCACGGACATCTCGCCCGCGTCGCACCGGCAGGTGCTCGAGCGCTTCGCGAAGCTGCGGGCGCACACGCCGTTCCTGCCGCCGAGCAAGGAGGGCACGATCATCTTCCCCGGCTTCGACGGCGGCGCGGAATGGGGCGGGGCGGCGGCCGATCCCGACGGCGTGCTCTACGTGAACGGCAACGAGATGCCGTGGGTGCTGAACATGGTGGAGGCGAAACGTTCCGACGGCGAACCGCTGGCGACGGGCGAAGCCATCTTCAACCAGATCTGCGCGGCCTGCCACGGTCTCGATCGCCAGGGCAACAAGGCGCAGAACGTCCCGTCGCTTGTCGGCGTCGAGCAGCGGCTCAAGCCGGCCGACGTGCTGGCGCTGCTCAAGACCGGCAAGGGCGTGATGCCGTCGTTCGACTTCCTCACGGAGAACCAGCGCCAACTGGTCGTCAGCCATCTGCTCGGCACCCCGGCGCCCGGGGCGGCGACGCGCGACCCGAACAGCAAGGAGGAGCTCGGCGGCGTGGACGTGCTCGGCACGATTCCCTACTCGATGACCGGCTATCACCGCTGGCTCGACACGAACGGTTATCCCGCCGTTAAACCGCCGTGGGGCACGCTCAACGCCATCGACCTCAACACCGGCGAATTCCGCTGGCGCATCCCGCTCGGCGAATATCCCGAACTCACGGCGCGCGGCGTGCCGCCGACCGGCACCGAAAATTACGGCGGTCCGGTCGTGACCGCCGGCGGCCTGATCTTTATCGCCGCCAGCCGCGACGAACATTTCCGCGCCTTCGACCGCAAGACGGGCCAGGAACTGTGGCGGGCGAAGCTGCCCGCGGCCGGTTACGCCACGCCTGCGACCTACGCGGTGAACGGCCGGCAATACGTCGTCATCGCCTGCGGCGGCGGCAAGATCGGCACGAAGAGTGGCGACGCGTATGTGGCCTTCGCGTTGCCGCGGTAGCGCGGCGGCTCACCGCTTCACGCGGGCATCCAGTTCGGAGAGCCTGAACCGCACGCTGATCAGGTAGGGCGGCTGGCCTTGGTCCCAGTGGCCGTAGGTGGTCGTGACCACCGTGCCGTCGGGCAGCACCTCGACGCCCGGATAGGCGCAGTCCCACGCGTGCTGGTTGTCGCCGAGGCGGACGCGGTATTCGCCCTCGCGGCCCGCAACGATGTCCTCGAACCGGCCCACCCAGCCAACCCAGTCACCGGCCGTCGGGGAATCCTTGGCGGTGTCGCGGAACGAGATGAACAGCCGGCCGTCGGGCGTGTATTTGGCAGTGTGGCGGTCGCCGGTCAGCGCGCGGGAAACTTCCTTGGGTTCGCTCCACGTCGCGCCTTCGTCGCCCGAGACGATGAAGTGCGAATTCTTCCGCCGGGAATTTTCCCGGAGCAACAGGACGAGCTGTTTTCCGTCGGGACTGCGCACCGCGCCGGGTTCGCACAGGTGGACCGCGCTGGAGGCGTAGAGTTCGCGAGGCTGGCCCCAGGTGAGTCCGCCATCCGTGGACGCGACCTGGAAGAGGCGGAACACGACGGGTTTCTCCGCCTGGGAATCGCGGCGCAGATACCGGCCGTCGTCATGGAACCACGCGAGGTAATGACCCGGGCGGCCGCGCACGGCCTCGACGCTGCCCATGACCACGATGCCGCCCCAATCGCCGGCGGGCTTCAGCGGGGACCAATGGGCGCCATCATCTTCCGACACGGCGAGGCGGGCGGGAAACATGCCCGACCAGACGATGAGCCGCTTCTTGCCGGCGGCGTCCACCACGCGATGGATGGTGGGCGTCTCCAGCGAGGTGGCCCAGTTCTCCGGCACCGGCTGCCGGCCGCTCCAGGTGCGACCGCCGTCGGTGCTCCGCTGGAGCTGGATGGCGCCCTTGCCGTGGCCCTTGGGATAGACGCAGAGGATCGTGCGGCCGTCCTCAAGGAGCACCGTGGTGGGATGGCCGAGGTATTGGCCCGCCTCACGGTCCACGACGACCCGGCGGGCGGAATCCTGGGCGAGGTCCACGAGCGGAAGCTCCGCGAAGACGGAACTTGCGAGCAACAATCCCGCACCCACCGAACGGGCCAACGTGACGAACCATGGAGTCATGACCGAAGCAAAGCGGAGCGGGCGCCGGAGGGAAACCCGCAATTGCCCGGAGCGCGGCTCTCTGAGCCGCGAGGATTGAGCTGACTCGCGACTCGGAGAGTCGCGCTCCCGGCTCGGAACCGGGCTTCAGTTACGCAGTTTGCGTTTGCCTACG
>JBIIUN010000197.1:0-8787 GCA_044339945.1 Kapaibacterium sp. (SeqCode) | reverse complement strand
TTGATGCCCGTCGTGCTGCTGGCTTCCAAGTTTGCCCCGACCACCACCGTGTCGCCCGCCACCGCCACCGAGCGGCCGAACTGGTCACCCACCCCGGCGTAGCCGAGGGAGTCGGCGGACGGTTTCACATAAGCCTGCTGGGCGATGGGGTCGATGGTCAGCGGGTAACGCGCGCCGGCGTCCTGGACCCGCAGCCGCACGACTTTTTCCCCCGCCGCCTCGAAGCGGGAGGGGAGCACCTTGCCCTCGGCATCCCACACCTTCAGCCCGGCATAGGTGAGCACGGTGGCGCCGGCGCCATCGGCAAAGCGGACGCCCAGGCGGTCCTCGTCGACCTTCGGCGTCAACGTGCCCCGGGTGGCGAGGACGAGGGTCAGCTCGTGATTGGCCGACGGCGGATGGCCGGGGGAGGCGGGCCGCTGCGTGACCGTGTAGCCATGCTCCAGTCCGCGCGCGTCATTCACCCACCACTCCTGGAGCGTCGGGTCCCACTGGTAGGTGAGCCGCTGCCCCTCGGCCTGCATCGCGGGGGCCAGGCCGCCGATGGCGGTCTGGGCTTCGCCCACGCCGTAGCTTTGCAGTTCCAGCCCCCAGGACCATGCGCCGTCCTTCGGCGCGGTAAGGAAGCCGCGGGCGTCGAACTTGGTGTTCCACTGCTGTCCCGGATTGCGCGCCTGCCAACCGCCCGCGATGGGCATGAACCCATGCTGCCAGGCCGAATGCGCCGCGCGGATGTTCTGCCAGTCGGACTTCTGCAAGCCCTCGGGCGTCTGGCCGGGCGCGAGCTGCTGGGTCTTGCCGGCGGGCGTGGCCGCGTGGAGCGACGTCAGCACCGTGGCCATCGCCAAAATGCCGGCCGTCCGGCGGGCCAGGCGACGGAAAAGGTTCCCGAAATCGGGTTGTGGAAGCGGTGCGTCGATCATGGTGTTACGGGAGGTTGGTCGCCCTTGGTCTTCAAAACGATTGCGCGCCTCCAACGGGCATCAGCGGCCTGCCCAGATGGAACGAGTTCCAAAGCTCACGGCACCTTGGCAAAGCAAAATGCGGCAAGGCAAGCCTAGACACTGCTGGCTCTTCGTCAGCCCTCGCCGACGACCCGTCAAGGTTGGCCTCGGGCCGATCGCAGACCAAGGGCAAGCCAAGGCTTGTCGGGTTCGTCCGCTGGCGGTAGCGCGTGGTCGGAGAGCGGGCCCGGAACAGGTCGCCGGATTGGAATAGCCGCCCAGCGATCCTCAGATTCGCAGGAACACCTTGCGTCGTTCCATCCACAAGAGGACCAGCCAGATGACCAGGAACGTGCCGGCGCCGTGGAAGAACGGTTCGTAGGCCTTGCCCGCGAAGGCGAAGAAGTCTTGGCCGAGGTGGGTCTTCAGGTTGCGGGCGATGAAGCCGTCCCAGAGGTGCGCGATGCAGTAGGCGGCGATGGAGTTCAGGCCGATGACCCGCAGCGGGAACGACCACGCGCGGAATTCCAGCACGTCCACCACGGCGTAGAAGCCCGCCAGGAACAGGCAGCACCAGCCGCCGCTGAACAGCGTCCAGCTTGGGGTCCAGATGCGTTTCACGACCGGGCAGATGCCAGTGGCGTTGAGCGTCCAGCCGGCGGCTAGGCCGACGACACCGGCGAACAGGAGCCACTTGATCTTGGCGCCGGGCGTGCGTTCGCCGCGGATGACGCCGCCGGCGATCAGGCCGAGGAGCATTGTGCCGAGGGTCGGGATGAAGCTGAGCGTCGAATACCCGCCGCCGTTGTAGAGCCACTCCTTGGCGCGCGGGAACCAGTTCATGATCGCCCGATCGGCCGCCCAGGCGAAGTTGCTGTTCTTCTGCCAATGGGCGGCGAAACCGGTGTGGCCATGTTCCTGGAGCCACTGGGCGGAGACGCCGACCTTGGAATAGTCGAAGTCGGGCGGCACGGGATGCAGCGCGAAGGCCGCCCAGTAGCCGACGAGAATGACCCCGAGGGCGAGCCATTGGGTCCGGACCTTGGTGAAACCGAGCGCGAACAGGAGCGGATAACCAAGGCCGATCTGCGAAAGCGTGTCCTCCAGGGTCCAATTGGTCTGGCTTGAACCGGTCGAACGTAGCGCGACGCCGAGCAGGACGAGGATCAGGGCGCGCCAGAGTCCATGAACCCACATGCCGACGGGCGATTGCCCTTTGGCGATCCGCGCGGCGATGGAAAAGGGCAAGGCCACGCCGACGAGGAACGAGAACGACGGCTGAATCATGTCGTGCAACACGCAGCCGACCCATTCGACGTGGTCCTGGTGGCGGGCCAGGAAATTCCAGACCGCGCTGGGCGTTCCCGCCTGGGTGAGGTTTTCGGCGACCCGTCCGAAGTGGAACAGTTCGCCGATCATCAGGAACATCACGAACCCTCGGTAGGTGTCCATCGACGCCAACCGGTTCGGCGCGGGCGTGACGGGGGGCGCGGCCGGCCGTTGGTCCGCGGCGGTGTCGGTGGGAGTGCTCACGGACCGGAGGCTAGTGGCCTCGCCCGCGGTTTGTCAGCCTTGGTGATGCGGGAGCGATCCGGCGGCTGACGGAGCACCCCGGCAGTTTGTGCCGCCGGGACGAGTTCAGCTGCGCACGAATTCGGCGTGCAACTGGGCGTAGGTGCCGCCGAGGGCGAGCAGCTCATCGTGGGTGCCACGTTCCACGATCTGGCCGTGGTCGAGCACCAGGATGAGGTCGGCGTGCCGCACGGTGCTGAGGCGGTGGGCGATGACGAAGCTGGTGCGCCGGGCGAAGAGCTTCTCCAACGCCTGCTGGATGAGCCGTTCGGTCTGGGGATCCACGGCGCTGGTGGCCTCGTCGAGGATCAGGATGCGGGGCTCCGCCACCATGGCGCGGGTAATCGTGATGAGCTGGCGTTCGCCCGCGCTGAGGTTTGCGCCGCGTTCACCGACCTTCGTCCCGTAGGCGTCGGGCAGCTTCGCGATGGCGTCGTGGGTGCCCAGTTTGCGGGCTGCGGCGATTACCTCGTCATCGGTGGCGTCGGGGCGGCCGAACTTCAGGTTGTCCATGATCGTGCCGGTGAAGAGGAAGTTTTCCTGCGTCACGATGCCCAATTGCCGGTGCAGCGACTCCAGCGTGTGCCGGCCAATTTCCCAGCCGCTGCCCGACTGCGGGTCGAGCACGATGCGCCCCTGCTGGGGTTCGTAGAAGCGGGCGAGCAGGCTGATGATGCTCGTCTTGCCGGAGCCGGTGTGGCCGACCAGCGCGACGGTGGCGCCCGCCGGAATCCGGAAGTCGACGTCCCGCAGCACCCATTGGTCCGGCGGCGTGGTGTCGTAGCGGAACCAGACGTGCTCGAAGGCCACGCCGCCTTCGACCCGCGGCAACACCCCGGCGGCGGCGAGGTCGCGCACCTGCGGTTCGGTGTCGAGCAGGCCGAAGATGCGCTCGGCGCTGGCGGCGGCCGAAAGCATGGCGTTGTAGAGATCGCCCATCGTCTGGATCGGGCCGAAAAACATGCCGAGATAGAGGACGAAGGCGGCGAGCTCGCCCACGGTGAGCAGGCCGTTCTGCACCCGCCAGCCGCCGTAACCCAGCACCGTGGCGGTGGCGATCCCGGCCAGCAGGTTGACCAGCGGCATGTAGGTGTGGAAGACGCGGGAGGACTCGACCCAGCGCGCCGTGAAGTCGTCGTGCAACTGGCCGAATCGCCGCAAATTCTCGTCCTCGCGGCCGAAGGCCTGCACGACGCGGACGCCGGAAATGTTCTCGGCCGCGGCCGCGGTGAGCCGCGACTGGGTTCCGCGCAGGCGACGGTAGGCGTCCCGGCCGCGCACATGGAACCAGCGGGTCGCCAAGGCCAGCGGCGGCAGCACCGCGCAGGTAGCGAGGCACAGGCGCCAATCGTAGGCCAGCATCAGGCCGACCACGCCGAGCAGCGTCACGAGACTGGACAGAAGCTGGGTGGCGCCCCAGGTCAGGATGCGATCGAGGGAATCCACATCCGTGTCGGCGCGGGCGATGATCCGTCCCTGATGCGTGCGGTCGAAGTAGTTCAGGGATAGCCGCTGGATGTGCTCAAACACGGCCAACCGGAGATCATTCATCGCGCCTTGGCCGATGGTGATCGCGGCCCGCACCTGGCCGGCCGACAACGCCCAGCCGAGCAGCAGGTTCGCCAGGTAGAGGCCGCTGACGAGCATGATGCCGCGCTGCGCCGCCGGTGCGAAGTCCGTGCCGGCGCCGGTGGCCTGGCCCAGCGCGGGCACCAAATGGCGGTCGATGGCCAGTTGGATCAGCTTGGGCCCGGCCAGCGATGAGGCGGTGGCCAGCAGCGTCAGCGTGAGATTGAGCGCAAAGGCGCGGCGGTAGGGCCGCGTGTAGGCGAAGAGTCGCCGCAGCAATGAGCCGCGCATCTTCGTCTGCGCGAACTCCTCGTCCAAGGCGATGTCGTCGTGCGTGGCCATCAGGAGGGTTTGCCGGCTTCGGCCGAACCTTGGAGCTGCGTGGCGAACAGGTCGCGGTAGAGGCCGCCGCGGGCCATCAGTTCCTCGTGGCGGCCGGATTCCACCAGTTTGCCGTCGTTGAGGACGAGGATCAGGTCGGCGTGGCGGACGGTGGCGGCCCGCTGCGCGACGATGAACGTGGTCCGGCCGCGGCAGAGCTCACGGGTGGCTTCGCGGATCTCGCGTTCCGTCCGCGGATCAATCGCGCTGGTGGCGTCATCGAGCAGTATAATCCGCGGGTCGAGCAGCAGGGCGCGGGCGATGGCGAGCCGCTGGCGTTGGCCGCCGGACAGCGAGATGCCGCGTTCGCCGATGATGGTGTCGTAGCCGGCCGCGAGTTCACTGATGAACCCGTGGGCGCGGGCGGCCTGGGCGACCCGGACGATGTCTTCCCGGGTAGCCCCGGGCCGGCCAAAGGCGATGTTGTCGGCGACCGAGGCGCTGAACAGAAACGTCTCCTGGAAGACAATGCCGACGCTTTGGCGCAGGCGCAGGCGATCCAACTGGCGCAGGTCACAGCCGTCGAGCAGCACCCGGCCGCCGGTGGGATCGTAGAACCGGGTAATCAGCGACAGCAGCGTGGACTTGCCGGCGCCGGTGGGCCCGACGAGGGCGACCGTGCTCCCGGCGGGAACCGTAAAGGAGACTTGGCGGAGCGCCTCGGGCCGGGTGGCTTTCGGCGGTTCGACGGGTGCGGGCGGCTTCGCGTCGTCCTGTTCGATCCGCAGGGAAGGACTGGCGTGATAGCGGAACGAAACTTCCTCGAAGCGGAGGCTGCTGCCCGCCGGAAAGGGCACCGGCGGCAAGGAGGCCGGGGCGTCGTCGGCATGGAGCACTTCGTGGATGCGTTGGGCGGCGGAACTGGCGTTCTGGAGGATGTTCGTCACCTGCCCGATCACGCCGATCCGGCCGCCGAGCGCGAGCAGGTAGAACACGGCGGTGGTCAATTCGCCGAGCGACAGTTCGCCGGTGATGACCTGCCGGCCGCCGAGCCACAGCACCAACGGCACGCCGAGGCCGAAGAGAAACTGGGCGAACGGCACGCGGGCGGCCCAGAAGTTGACCGCGTCGAAGAGTTCCCGCAGGAACGCGTCCCGCTGGCCGCGGAACTTGCCGATCTCGGCCTGCTCCCGCGCGAAGGCCTTCACGACCCGCACGCCGGCGATGTTTTCCTGGATGACCGTGCTCATGGCGCTGTGGCGGTCGTGGACCTTGCGCCAGCGGGGTTGGAGTTGTTTCGCAAACCACGCCATCGCCCCGACCGTGGGCACCAGCGCGACCAAGGCAATGGTCCCCAGGGTGGGACTCAG
The DNA here is from genome assembly GCA_044339945.1 of Kapaibacterium sp. (SeqCode). Lineage (GTDB taxonomy): Bacteria > Verrucomicrobiota > Verrucomicrobiia > Limisphaerales > UBA9464 > CAIWAH01. Next base: position 3,011 of record JBIIUN010000197.1, on the reverse strand, counting down.
CGCGAACAGCAGGACCAGCGTGCCGGCCAGCCCGGCGACCACATCCACGCTGAACAGCAGGCAGACGAACATGAACTCCTGCAACCGGCCGACGTCGGTGCTCGCCCGGGAGATCAGTTCGCCGACGCGCGCATTGTCATGCCAGGAAAAGGTCCGTCGCTGGAGGGCGTCGTAAACCGCCGCCCGTAGGTCACCGAGCGTGCGCTGCGCCGTGAGGTTGCGCAGCGGACCGAGGATCAGGCCGATCACCGTTCGCAGCAGCACCAAGCCCACGAACAGGAACACGGCCTGGCGCAGCGGGAAACCGCCCGTCCCCGACCCGGTCTGCCGGAGGTCGTTGATGGCGTTGCCCAGGATCCGTGGCAGCGACAGCTCGATGGCGATGTTGACCAGTAACAGCCCGACCGACGCCGCCACCATCGCCGGACGCCGCCCCAGGAAGCGGACGACCCCAAGCAACGCCCGGCCGGGTGAAACCGGTTTTGGCGAGGTGGCGGGCTTCTCGGCTGACATTGAAATGTCCGTCCCGAGGGGATCACCCGGAGCGACGGCCGGCGAAGGTCGCAGCGGCACCCGCCGCGGCAAGCCAATGCTGACCTGGGAGCGTGCTACCAAGTTTGGCTATTTCCGCCGGATTGTCCCCGTCGACCTCAAGTGCCCGGGGGGCGAGCCGATGCAGTAGCGACGTTATGTTTTTTGTCCGCCAAGCATCTGGGAGCCGCCCCGTGGTCTGCACGGGAGCCGGCGGAGCATGTGTTGACGGCACCAACGGTCAGGAACGCCGCCCTGCGGCCTCCGGGCCACGCTCATCAAGCGCCATGGACTCACAATCGAATATCCGGACCGGCCAGTTCCCGGCTCCTTCAGCCTCCCTCATCCGCCTCCTGCGCCGCGGCTTTGCGGTCGTGGCCATGCTGCTGGGGGCGGTGCCGCTCCTGGGAACGGCCCAGGACGCGCCCTCGTTGTTCCTGGCGGACCCAGTGGGTCAGATTGGCCGGGCCGCCACGCCGAAGGCTGCCGAACGCGGAATTCGTCGCGCCCGGCTGGCCCGCATCAATCCCAAGATACTGGCCGACCCGGCGTCGCCGCTTCACCGCCCGTCCCCGGCCGCGCTGAGGCAGCCGGGCTCGCGGCTGGCCCTCGGACTTTTCCCGGACCGTAACGTCAACGCGGTCATCGAACGCACCGACTACCTTCCCGGCGGACGTTTCTCCGCCCGCGGCGTGATCGAGGGTGTCCCCGGCAGCCTCGTGCTGATCAGCGGCAACCCCGAGGCCATGGCGGCCACCGTGCAGACCCCGGGCGCCGACATCGCCCAGATCGTCTACGCCGGTGACGGCAGCTATCAGATCACGGAACTGGATCCGGTCGAATCCACCTCGTGCGGCGCCATCGTGGCGCCCAAGCCCGCGAGCGGCGACGGCGGCGGCCCGGTGATCCCGGCCGGCGACGCCTCGACGACGATCGATGTCATGGTCCTCTATACGGCGGCAGCCCGGACCGGTGCCGGCGGGGCGGCGGGGATCAACAGCCAGATTGACCTGGCGATTTCCGAGGCCAACACCTGCTACTCGAACAGCGGAATCAACGCGACCCTCAACCTCGTTTACCGCGGAGAGGTTTCCTACACCGAAACCAGCGACGCCAATACCGACCTGACCCGGCTGCAGGCCCCTGCCGACGGCAGGCTCGACAACGTGCAGACGTTGCGGGCGCAGTATGGCGCCGACTTGGTTTGCCTGGTCGTCGAAGGAATGAACACCTATGCCGGCCTCGGCTACGTCATGTCGCCGGTATCCACGAATTTCGTGAACTACGGTTACAGCGTTGTGAAGCGGCAGTTTCTGACCGGCGCCTATACGTTCCCCCACGAGATCGGGCATAACCTTGGATGCAATCATGACCGCGACAACGCAACGGGGTCGGGCTCGCAGACCTACTCCTACGGTTACCGTTTCAACGTCTCGTCGAGCACCTACCGGACCGTGATGGCCTACGCCCCGGGCACCCGGATTCCCTATTTCTCGAATCCGGCGGTGAACTACCTGGGCACGCCGACGGGAATCGCGGTCGGCCAGACGAACGAGGCCAACAATGCGCTCAGCATCTCGAACAGCGTCGCCACGGTGTCGGCGTTCTTTGACAACGCGACGATCATCAACTTCACCACGAACGCCGTGACCATCGCCGAGGACGGCGGCAGTGCCACGCTGACCCTGGAACGGACCGGCACGTTGACCAATGCCTGCTCCATCCGGGTCACGACCGTCGCCGGCACGGCCAAGGCGACGAGCGACTACACGACTGTTTCGAGCACGGTCTCCTTCGCGGCGAACGAAACCAACAAGACCGTCACCATTCCCATCGTGGATGACGCCCTGGGCGAATCCGACGAGACGTTCACGGTCACGCTCAGCGCGCCCTCGGGGGCGGCGGCGGGCGCCAACACGCCGGTGACCATCACGATTGCCGAGGATGACATCCTCATCGGCATTTCGTCGGCCACCTATTCGGTGCTGGAGAGCGCGACCAATGTGGTGCTGAGCCTGGTCCGGACCGGCACGACCAACGGGACTGCTTCTATCGGCTATTCCACCATCGCCATTACGGCGACGTCCGACTCGGATTACACCAACAGCAGCGGGACGGTGAGCTTCGGGGCGGGCGTGACGAACGGGACGATTACCGTGCCGATCGTCAACGACACGGCGATTGAAACCTCCGAGACCTTCCGCGTCTCGCTGACGAACCCGACCAATGCCGCCTTTGGCGCCATTAGCAACTCCGTCGTCACCATCCTGGAGAACGACGTGGAGTTCATCTTTGGCACGCCGTTGGCAAGTGTTCTGGAGAACGCGGCCACCGCCACGATCTCCGTCTGGCGACGCGGTGGTTCCTCCATGACGAATACGGTCGACTACGCCACCACCACCAACAGCACCGCCACCGCCGCCGGTGACTTCACCGCGGCCAGTGGAACCCTTACCTTCAAGGCGGGTGTCACCAATCTG
>JBIIUN010000196.1:0-8800 GCA_044339945.1 Kapaibacterium sp. (SeqCode) | reverse complement strand
GGCCAACGAGGCAAGAAGCGCGATTGCGAGCTTGGTCATGGGCAATCCAGTTTCAGTTAACGGCGATACCGCGGGCCACAGAGCAAATCGTTCGGGGGAGGAATGCGCCGATTGACCAATTCAAAGCAGCGGTTCCACTTAACCAGATCCGCGCTGCCGCCAAAGCGGCCGACGACGGCTCCACCTGGAAGCGTCCTCGCGCTGGCAAACGGAAGGCCGATGCTGTTCGGCACGCCGGAATGACGCATCGACAGAGTTTCGCCAATCGATTCCGGGTTGTTCCCGGCATCGTTGAAGAAGAACGGATCCGCCTCGTTCTGTTCCCAAAGCTGCCAATCGGTCGCCAAGAAGTCGGTGGTCTTGTAGGTCCGGCCATTGGCTGGGGCGGAACCAACCGTTCCGGTGTAGCCGCCGATGTTACCGGTCCAGCAATACGAGGTCACCTTCACCGGCCGGCCCAGCCATGCGGCTTTTTGCTTCGGGGAAGACTTGCGCATTTGCACGTCTTTCGGGCACCAAAGCACTTGGTGACTCGTCAGAATTGGCCCGAGCTGACCAATGCGGAAGAATTCCACCTGGTTGGTCCATTGCGTCGAGGGAATGTCGCGGCCGGCGCAGTTGGCGATGCTGGTGGCCGTTGCGTTCGCGGGCAGCCTTGGGCTGCGGCTGTTGTTGACGGTCGCGTAGGCCCAGCAATCCGGTCCCGACAGGTCCCCACCCCAGCCTGGATGCGCGTTGTAGTCGTTGTTGTCCGTCGCATACATGTGGTTCGCCAAGAGGATTTGCTTGGCATTGTTGAGGTCCAAGGTCATTTGGGCCTTGTCCTTGGCCTTGCCGAGAGCCGGCAACAGCATGCCGGCCAAGATGGCGATGATCGCAATTACCACGAGCAATTCGATCAGCGTAAATGCCCCGCGTTTGGCGGGCTTCGACGGATGCGGAAATCGTTTTTGTTGCATAGAGGCGGTGTGGAACCGACGGCGTTTTAGGCAACTGTGTGAGGACTGTCAAACGCGGTCTGACCGTGAGGGGCGAATTGGCAGGCTTGGCCTCACTGAAGGCTGACCGGATCAACGTCGATCGAATAGGTCACGTCTTCCGGCAGCGGGAAGCTTTCGTTCAAGTCGGCCAGTTCGGCGCTGAGCTTCGACATCTTGGGGGTGCGCAGCATGATCTGGTAGCGGAAGTAGGATTCAGCGCGGACCAATGGCGCCGGGGCAGGCCCGTTCAGGATGGGCGCAAGTGCGGCGGTCCGGCGTTGCAGTTCCTTGAACAGCTGTTCCGCACAAAAGCGGACCTTCTCCTCGCTCCGGCCCTTGATGGTGACCAGGGCGATCCGGGAAAACGGCGGGTAGCTCAGTTGTTGGCGAAATCCGATCTCTTGCTCGTAGAAGCCAAGAAAATCGTGCCGCCGGGCAAACTGGATAGCGGGATGAAACGGAGTGAAGGTCTGCACGAACACCTCTCCCTCGACGTCACCCCGCCCGGCACGCCCGCTGACCTGGGTGAGCAGCTGGAAAGTGCGCTCGCCGGCCCGGAAATCGGGAATGTGCAGCCCGAGGTCGGCGTTGACGATGCCCACCAGCGTTACGTTCGGGAAATCGAGGCCCTTCGCGATCATTTGCGTGCCCAGCAGGATGTCGAGTTTACCCGTCCGGAAGTCGGACAAGATCTCCTTGAAGTCGTTCTTCCGCTTCAGCGTATCGGAGTCCATTCGCCGCACGACGGCTTTGGGAAACATCTTGCCCAAAACCTCCTCGACCCGCTCCGTGCCCAGCCCCGAGTAGCGGATCGCCGGATTGCCACAGGCGGGATTCCGACAGGCTGCCGGCACCGAAGCTTCGTGGCCACAGATGTGGCAGAGCAACTGGCTGGCGGAGCGGTGGTAGGTCAGGGCCACGCTACAGTGGGGGCACTCTTCGACCTGTCCGCACTTCTCGCAGATCAGCGAGGTGGAATACCCTCGCCGATTCAGGAAGAGGATCGTCTGTTCCTTGCGCTCGATCCGGAGGGCGATCGCGTCGCGAAGCGGCTGGGAAATGATGCTGCCGGTTGGCTTGCCTCCCCGCGTCTCCATCCGCATGTCCACGATGCGAACCACCGGCATGCAAATATCCATGGCCCGTTGCTGGAGCTGGAGGAGGCGGTATCGGCCAGCGGTTGCATTCCGATAGCTCTCCATGGACGGAGTCGCGGACCCAAGCACAACGACCGCGTTTTCCAATTTGCCACGCATCACGGCCACGTCGCGGGCATGATATTTCGGCGATTCCTCCTGCTTGTAGGAATGCTCGTGCTCCTCGTCGACAATGATCAGATTGAGGTTCGCCACGGGCGCGAAAATCGCCGAGCGGGCGCCGATCACGATCTTGGCCCGCCCATCCTGAATCTTATGCCACTCGTCATGGCGTTCACCCTCACTCAGATGGGAATGGAGGACGGCGACAATCTCCGCATTTCCGTTTACGGCGAAACGGGCCCGGAAACGCTCCACCGTCTGGGGCGTCAGTGAAATTTCCGGGACGAGCACAATGGCACCGCCACCCTGCCGCAAGGCGACTTCGATTGCCTGAAGGTAGATTTCGGTCTTTCCCGACCCGGTGACACCGTGGAGCAAATAGGCTGCAGGTAGAGGCTCTTTCGCGCCCTTCTGGGTATCCAAGCCTAGAATGGAAGCACCGATGTCTTTGACGGCGACCGACTGCTCCTCGTTAAGCACCAAAGCCTGCGTCGCGACGACCATGTCGTTCGCATACGGATCTCGCTCCCGGCGCCCGTGTCGGAGCAACACGATGCCATCCAACTCCAGATGCCGCAGCGTGGCCGCAGAAGTGGACGCTGCCCGCAGAAGTTCGGCCCGGGGCATTTCCTGATACTCCTCCAAAACGGCGACCAATCGTTGCTGGGCTTTCGTCAGCGGTTTTTCCCCAGCAAGCGCCTGGGGATTGAGCCTGACGATGCACTGAACTGCGTGAGTTGCGCCCTTGCGCCGCACAGCCCCTGGAAGAAACGACTTGATGACCAGACCAAGCGGACAGCGATAGTAGTTGGCAATCCACTCGGCCAAGGCCACGCCGGAGAGACTTAGCGAAAGTCCGGCAGTGCAGACACCTTTGAGATAGCGTAGATTCGATTCCTCACCCGTTGTTTGGAGGGCGACGACAATACCCTCGCAAACTTGGTTGCGAAGCGGGACTTGCACGCGGCCACCAATCCGAACCTGATCCAGTAGCGGGTCGGGAACGCCGTAATCAAAGACCCGGAAGTTTGAGGAATCGAGAGCTACCCTGGCTACCAAGGTGATTGAAACAGGCCCCATGGCAGCGTTTCCCTCAATACTTCGGACTCACTGGAAACGGTAGGGAAATGGTAGCGCGCACGGGAATCGAACCCGTCTTTCAGCCTTGAGAGGGCCGTGTCCTAACCGATAGACGAGCACGCCACTGGACGGAAGAAGCGTTATTGGCTCAGCCGTGCCTTGTCAACAGTTTGACTAGATTAAACAAGAAAGGCCGCCCGATGGGCGGCCTTTAACAAGTGTTTCGCGGCAATTACTTGCGGCGGAAGAACAACAGACCAGCAACACCGAGCGCGCCCAGAGCGATGGTGCTCGGCTCAGGAACCTGAGAGACGGTGAAGCCTTGGAAGTTCACCATGAAGTTGTCGGCAGCACCCGGAGGCGAGCTCATGGCGTCTTGGAAGGTAAACACAGCGGATTGCCCAGCACCCTTACCAGCCGCCACAGCAGCATCATAAGAAGCGAAGGCAGAGTCCCATGCACGGACTTGGAGCTGCAAGGGAGCACCCTGAGTTGCACCAACCAAGGTGCGAGTGCCACCCGACCAAGTTCCAGGGGAGGTCGTAGTAGCAGCGCGGAAATTCGCGGTCGCACCAATGGCGGTCAGCGAAGCTCCATTAACTTGGAACAACTGGGCAACGAAGCTAGCGCCGTCTGCGACACCATTGCGGACACCCGTTCCAGAGAGCGCACCGAAGGTGCTATCGAAGGTCACCAACCGAGGGGTGCCCAGATTGTTGTTGTTGAAGCTAATCGCCTGATCAGCTTGCACCGCGAACGCGGCGACAGCGAAGGAGAGGATAGTTGCAGTCTTCTTCATGATTTAAGTCAGTTGGTAGATTAGAAATCAGTTAACAACAAAATTACGGGTCCAAGCAGCATCAGCGCCAGCGTTGCGGACGAAGAACGCTTCGCCAACCGCAACCGTAGGAGCAGAACCAGCGCTGTCACCTTCCCAAGCTCCGTCAACGAAGCTGTCGGACGCGTAGGTCGAACCATTGAAACGGAACACCGAGTCACCTTCGGTAGCCGGGAAGCCAGCATCGCTCAGCTTGACGGACTGAGGAATCACCGAGCTAACGATGGAGAACTTGTTGCCACCAGCGAGGTTAACCGTGGAGCTACCCGTCTTCACTTCACCAACGAACGTCACCGCAACATTGGAGGTGGAGGGATTGCTCACAAACACACCTTCACCAGGCTGAGCAGTCATGTTCAGGTCGTCACCTTCCCAAGCGCTATCAACAAAGGAGATAGAGGCGTAGGTGGTGCCGTTGAACTTGAACACCGAGAAACCCTCGGGAAGGGGAGCCTTGAACAGGTCAACCACCTTGTTACCAGCGCCGTTATCCAGCTGGTTCGCAACGAGGTTAAACTTAGGCTTCAGGCTGAGCTTGACGTAACCAACGATGTTGCTGGAGGTGGCCGCCGAAGCGGTCAGCGCCATAGCTGCCATCGCAGGCAGAAGAAGAGTTGTGCGACGCATATTTCGGTAAGTTTAGATTCCGTGTGTGATTGGAGGGTGCACCCGAAGCCTCCCTGACGTCAAACTCTTTTTGACAAGAAGTTGCGACTGGCGAAGGGCTTCACGGCGAAATCGGGTTGCAACTTGTGACGTATACAATTGCTGTGCAGCTTGTTACGACACAGCGACTGGGGATGTTCCAGGACCAGCGGAGCTTGGTCAGTGTTCAATTGTTTTCGCGAATTGGTTCGCCATCGAAAAGGATGGGGATGCCCTCGTGGTCCTTACTCGCATTCTGTCCTGCTCCCGGTCACTCTCCCGCCACCGATGAGTTCACCCGTCGTTTCCCGTTCCGGTCGATTTTCCGGCGGTCCCGCCGCCGAAGTTGCCGCTTTTTCCGAGTCCATCAGCTTCGATTGGCGCCTGTGGGCTCAGGATATTCGCGGTTCTCTGGCCCATGCGGCCATGCTGCAGAAGATCGGCGTGCTGTCGGTCGCTGAGCTGAAATCAATCCGTGGCGGTTTGCAGGCCATCGGCCAGGAAATCGCCGCCGGGAAGTTCCAGTGGAAACTGGAACTGGAGGATGTGCACATGAACATCGAGGCCGAACTCACCAAGCGGGTCCCAGCGGGAGCCAAGCTGCACACGGGACGCTCCAGAAACGATCAGGTCGCGGTGGACGTCCGCCTGTGGCTGCGCGACGAGATCGAGGCGCTGGACGGCGAACTGCATGGCTTGCAACGCGCCTTGGTGGACCTCGGTGCCCGCCACGCCGACGTGATCATTCCCGGCTATACCCACCTGCAACGAGCCCAGCCGGTCTATTTCGTCCACCATTGCCTCGCTTATGTGGAAATGCTGGCCCGCGACATTGAGCGGATGGAGGACTGCTGGAACCGCGTGAACGTCTGCCCGCTCGGTTCGGGCGCAATCGCCGGCAGCACCTTGCCCCTCGACCGGGAATTGGTCGCGAAGCTCCTTGATTTCACCGATCCCCGGACAGGAAAACCCCGGGTAACCCGAAACTCCATGGACGGGGTCAGTGATCGCGACTTCATGGTCGAATTTGCCGCCGCCGCCGCGCTGCTGGCGGTTCACCTAAGCCGGTTGAGCGAGGACCTGATTCTGTGGGTCAGCAGCGAATTCAGCTTCATCAAGATCGCCGACGCCTACACCACCGGCTCATCCCTGATGCCCCAGAAGAAGAATCCGGACGTCGCCGAATTAACCCGCGGCAAGACGGGGCGCGTGGTCGGCAACCTCATGTCACTTCTCACCCTGCTAAAAGGTTTGCCGATGACCTACAACCGCGACCTACAGGAGGACAAAGAGCGTCTCTTCGACACCGCGGACACCGTCCGGGCCTGTGTCCGACTGATGACCGGAATGCTGGCGAACACGTCGGTGAACACCGCCGCCTGCGCCCGAGCGGCCAGCGACCCGCTGCTTCTTGCCACCGATTTGGCCGACTACTTGGTGCGCAAAGGCATACCATTCCGCGAGGCGCATCACGTCGTTGGCTCGGTGGTCGGCTTGGCGGAAATGACCGGCAAGCCGCTCGACAAACTGACGTTGGAGGAATTTCAGGGCGTCTCGGCCAAGTTTGGCGCGGATGTCACCGAGATGTTCGACCTCCGCAAAGCGATGGCTCGTCGGCAGCTCACGGGCGCACCCGGCACCAAGGAGGTCAGAAAGCAGTTGGCCCGCTGGCAAAACCAGTTGGCCAAACGGGGCTGAACTCGGTCTGGGGGCCGAAATTGGCGACCGAAACCCGCCCATCAGCTCCCCAGCAACCATCCCGCCGCCGCGCAGAGTGCGACGATCGTCCAAGCGGGCAGCTTGACCCATTGGAGCCCGGCGAACGCCAATCCGGCGACGCACCAATCAGCCGGTCGCCTCAAGGTCCCGGTGGCGATCGGTGCGATCAGGGCGGCCAGCAAGATGCCCACCACGGCCGCGTTGGCCCCGTGCAGCGCCGCGCGGAGGCTCGGGGATCCCCGAAGCCGCTCCCACCAAGGAAGCGCGCCGGCCACCAGCAGCAGTCCCGGCAGGAACACCGCAATCAAACACCAGACGCCACCCAGCCCACCGTTGGGCGGCTGATGGCTGACGGCGCCGAGATACGCCGCGAAAGCAAACAAGGGACCAGGCAATGCCTGCGCCAAACCATAGCCGGCAAGGAATTCGTCCGGCGTAACGAGGCCGGGGGCCACCACGGCACTCTGCAAAAAGGGCAACACCACGTGTCCGCCGCCGAAGACCAAGGCCCCAGCGCGATAAAACCGGTCGAACTGCTGTAGCCAGCCTCCGGGATAGGCGGAAGCCAACATCGGCAGGACGAGCAGGAGCCCGAAGAATGCCAGCAGCGGCACCAACGCTCGGCGCCGCAGGAAGCCCACCGTGGCCGGCCTTGCGAGATCGGATGGATCCGACTTGAGCAGCCACCGCCCGGTAACCGCAGCCGCCCCCAGCGCAACAAGCTGTCCCCCCGCAGCTGGCCAAACGAGCACCAGAATGGTCGTCACCAAGGCGAAGAGCAGCCGAACCCAGCCGCGGCAAAGGCGCGATCCCATGGTCCAAACGGCCTGGGCCACCACGGCGACCGTCGCCAACTTGAGTCCATGCAGCCAGCCGCTGGCGGCAAGGCCGCCCAACTTCGCCGCGCCCAGCGCCAGCAGGATCATCACCGAAGCGGCCGGCAGCGTGAATCCCGCCCACGCCGCCAACGCCCCCGGCCAGCCGGCACGCTGCAAACCGACGGCGAAGCCAAACTGGCTGCTCGCGGGCCCAGGCAGGAATTGGCAGAGCGCTACCAAGTCCGCGAAGGCCGACTCGTTCAGCCAGCGGCGGCGTTTCACGAACTCTTCGTGGAAAAACGCAAGGTGCGCGACCGGGCCGCCAAACGCGGTCACGCCAAGGCGCAGGAAGACCCGGAAGACTTCCCCGACGTGGGAACGATTATTGGCAGGCGGCCCGCCAGTCACAGGGCCACTGAACCCTTGCCGAAGCCGCCGGTCACGGGCTGTTTCAGGATTGCGCGCTTGGCGCTGCAATCCGACTTCAGTTCGCCGCCACGATCTTCAGCGTGTGGGTCACCGGCACCACGGCGGTGCGAACGGCTTCCGCCAGCGGCGCGCGGGCCTTCTCGGTCAACGCGACGGTCGCCTCCATGTCCACCTTGCCTTCCTCGCCGTGGAACAGGGATTTGATCTGCTTGGTCTCGTAGTTCTGCTTCCGGCCCACCGCGTCGTCCACCCGTTTGAAGGCATCGTCGAACGGCGTCTTCGCAAATTCCGCCGGCAGATTGATGCCGGCAGCCAATTGCTCGGCGGTGAAGGTCTTCGTTTCGCCTCCCCAAGTGACCGTGTAGCTCTTGGCCGTCGCATTCTTGGCGACCAGGCGCAGGCGGTTGAACCGCTCCTGGAAGTCCACCAACGCCATGCCCGAGCGAAGCGCATTGTCGTCGCGCAGTTCACCGGCCGGCGCGCAGAACGGGTAGCGGCTGCTCTTCGCCGTCAGTTCCCCGTTCGTGAAGGAAACCACCTCATGGCCGCGGCTGGCCGTGGCTTGGCTGGCGCCGACGTCCACGGTAAACGTGCCCAAATCGCCGGTCACCCCGAGGGCCTTCAGGTAGGCGGCTGCCATCACGACGTGGCCGGCCCAGCCGGGATGCACCGCGTCCTTGCCGGCGATTGCGTAGTCGGTCCCGAACTGGTTGGTGGCCTTCCAGCCCAACGTCAGCATCGGCCAGAAGACATCGGCGAAGACCACCTGTTCCTGCTGGGCAAGCGCGAGGTCAAGGTTCCGGAATTCGCAGAGGTTCAGGTTCATTTCCTCCGAACCGGCCTTGCTCCAGGGCACCTTCGGCCCGACGCAGCCGGGCGAACCCAGCACGAAGCGGGCGCCGGCGGCCTTGAACGCCTTCACGATGGCGAGCTGATTCTCGCGATACCACTGCCCGTTCGCCTCGTCGTAAGCGCGATACTTGTGGTCGTTCATCCCGTAGCAGGTCGTCGCGATGGTCGGCGAAAACCGCA
>JBIIUN010000242.1:0-7533 GCA_044339945.1 Kapaibacterium sp. (SeqCode) | reverse complement strand
GGCGAGACTCTGTCGAGCCCATTTCCGAGCGGAGCGAGGCGAACGGAGTGAGCATCCTGACGCTCAACTCCGAGATGCTCGCCGCGCTCGCGCCGGCTCTGCCGGCAAAGTGGGCTCGACAGAGTCTCGCCCCACCGACGGAACGGATGCGTCCACACTTTGGCTGGCGAATGCCGGTGGGAATACAGGGACAAAGCCGCAAGGCGAGCGGGCTCGACACCCGCACGTTCGGCGCTCCGCAAGGAGACCGGACGCGTTCTCACCCCTCTCGTCGTCAGCCTCCCATTTTGGGCAACGAATGCCTGGGAAACTACATGCCGCCGAAGGTTGCCGGTTCGAATCCGGCCGCGGTTGCGCAAGCGACCGCGTAGCTCAACTGGATAGAGCATCGGCACTGTTTCCCGACTCCTTGTCGTTGCCCTCCCTTTTGTGACGAATGCCGATGAAACTACATTCCAACATGCGTGGTCGCGGGTTCGAGTCCCGCCTCCGGCTCCAAGACGCCGGAGTAGCTCAGTGGTAGAGCACGAACCGTTTCATCATCCTTGTCGTCATAATCTCAACTCCACAACTTGAGCGAAACCAAAGTGAAGCTCCTTACCATTTCCCCACCGCTCAGTGACCTGCTTACAAGCTGCGAAACGGAATGCGTTGCGGACTGTTGCGGTCTCGACGCCTTCGATTTTGCCCCAGAGCAAATCGGAAGGTGGATTCGATCCGCCGGTCGTGACTTAGCGACGGGGGCGCGTAAACAAATTGCCGACCACATCAATGTCCTAGAACTCGCTGATCCCGACGACACCTTCGTTTCGTATGCCCTTAACGCTATGTGGAAACGAGATGCCTGCATCGCGTGGTTCAACGAACTAGCGTTTAAAGTCGGCCAACACTCCCAGGTCGAAGACTCATGATCACCCTCGACGGTTCCCAAGGCGAAGGCGGCGGGCAGATTCTGCGCTCGGCGTTGGCGCTAAGCGTCGTCACCGGGCGGCCGTTTCGCATCAGCCGCATCCGTGCGCGCCGGCCCAAGCCGGGGCTCATGCGCCAGCATCTGGCCTGCGTGGAAGCGGCGGCGCGCATCGGTTCGGCCACCGTGGAGGGCGCGGCGCTCGGTTCGCAGGACCTGACGTTCACGCCGGGCGCGGTGGTGCCGGGCGCCCACGAATTCAAGATCGCCAGCGCGGGCAGCACCATGCTGCTGCTCCAGACCATCCTGCCGCCGCTGCTGTTGGCGAATGCGGCCAGCGAGGTCGTGCTGGAGGGCGGGACCCACAATCCCTTCGCCCCGCCGTTCCCGTTCATCGAGCGGGCGTTCCTGCCGTTGCTCCGCCGCATCGGTTTCGACGTGGAGGCGGTGCTGGAGCGGCCCGGGTTCTATCCGAACGGCGGCGGGCGTTGCCACGTGGCCATCCGGCCGGCGAAGGATCTGAAGGCGCTGCGGCTGGAAGTGGGACAGGCTTCCAGCCTGTCGGCGGGGCTTCCAGCCCCGGAACCCGAAACGGGCTGGAAGCCCGTAGGACACGCAGGGATGCCTGTCCCACTAAGTGCCGTTGTTTGCCTCGCCGGTTTGCCGCGGCACGTCGGCGAGCGCGAACTCGCGGCGGTCCGGCAACGGCTCGCGTTGGCGCCGGAGTGCTGCACGATCGCCGAGCATCCCGAAGCGTTCGGGCCGGGCAATTCGCTGCACTTCTTCGCGGAAGGCGAGGGCTTCGCGAATGTCTTCACCGGCTTCGGCGCGCCGCGGGTGCGTGCGGAACAGGTGGCGGAGGAGGCCGTCGTAGCCGCGGAGGCGTTCCTCGCGAGCGGCGCGGCGGTGGACGAACACCTCGCCGACCAGTTGTTGCTGCCGCTGGCCATCGCCCGCGGCGGCATTTTTACCACTACCGAACCCAGCGGGCACACCCGCACGAATGTCGAAATCCTCCGGGAGTTTCTCCCGGTCAGCGTGGTCACGGAGCCGGTCGGACCGGGCCGTTGGCACCTGCAACTTGAAACCCAGTTTTCCCCATGAACGAAAAACACCTCGCCAAGTTGGGCGTGCCGCCGGGCGAACCGACCCGGGCCGCGCTCGCCTTCATCTCCCGTTATTGCCTCGCCGGAAACGACAAGCAGCAGATTCCCACGGCCGTGGAAGCGGTGTTCCGCGACCCGGCGGCATTCGTGAACGACGAGCTGCGCGCCGACTTTGCGCAGGCGCTCATCGCCATGCCGACGAGCTTTGCGCCGGGCAACGCGCCGTGGCGTCAATGGGGTCAGGATCTCGAGGCCCAGGCGCTCGCCCAGATGGCGCGGGCGTGTGAATTGCCCGTGTCCGTCGCCGGCGCGCTCATGCCCGACGCGCACGTCGGCTACGGCCTGCCGATCGGCGGCGTGCTGGCAACCGAGGGCGCGGTGATCCCCTACGCCGTGGGCGTGGACATCGCGTGCCGCATGAAGCTCACGGTGCTCGACTGGCCGGTGTCGGCGTTGAGCGAGCGCCACGAGGAACTGGTCCGCGCCATCGAGGCGGAAACGCGTTTTGGGGTCGGGGCGATGTTCAAGCAGCGCCGCCAACACGAGGTGCTGGACGCCGACTGGACGGTGTCGAAACCGACGCAAAGCAATCGCGACCGCGCCTGGGCCCAATTGGGAACGAGCGGGAGCGGAAACCACTTCGTGGAGTTCGGAACGCTCACGGTCAATCCGCAGGCGGGGGCGTCGGTGCCACTGGCGCTTCCGCCCGGCGAATACCTCGCGCTGCTTTCGCACAGCGGCAGCCGCGGGACGGGCGCGGCTGTCTGCGACCATTACAGCAAGCTGGCGATGGCCATGCATCCGGAGCTGCCCAAGGAATACCAGCGGCTGGCGTGGCTCGACCTCGCCTCGCCGGAGGGCCAGGAGTATTGGGCCGCGATGGAGCTGATGGGTCGTTACGCGGCGGCCAACCACGAACTCATTCACCGCCACATCGCCCGCAATCTCGGGGCACAAGTGCTCCTCGACGTCGAGAATCACCACAACTTTGCGTGGAAGGAACGGCACGTCATCAACGGCTCGGCCCGCGACGTGGTCGTTCACCGCAAGGGAGCCACGCCCGCGCACGCCGGCGTGCTGGGGATCATTCCCGGTTCGATGGCGACGCCGGGCTACGTGGTCAGCGGCAAGGGCGGCGAAGGTTCGCTTGGTTCCGCTTCGCACGGCGCGGGCCGCGTGATGAGCCGGACCAAGGCGGAGCAGACATTCGACTGGGCCGCGGTGAATCCTGTGCTCCGCGAGCGCAACGTCCGCCTGCTGTCCGCCGGCCTCGACGAAGTGCCCGGCGTTTACAAGGACATCCACCAGGTGATGGCCGCGCAGACCGACCTGGTCGAGGTGCTGGCGGAGTTCATGCCGCGCCTCGTGAAGATGGCGCCGAGCGGCGAACGACCGGAGGATTGAGTCGGGGCAACCGGAAGCCGCGAACTCTTGGGAGACAAGGCAGGATGACTGCCAAGCCTTCCGGCGAGGCGCCGCGGTAACTTCGCGGGGGCCACCCGCGTCGGCCCGGGGTGGCTCCCGGGTTCCCCTTTGCGGGTCCCTGGCGTAGCGTCTCCGAAATTCATGGAGCTCCTGATTCCCGAAGCCGCCGACTTGGCGGAACCCGCGCGCTGTCTGGCGTTGGACGAGGTGGCATTGGATTTCACCGAGGATACGGGACGAGAGTTTTTCTGGACCTGGGAATCGCCGCGACCATGGGTGGTGGTGGGACTGGGGCAATCCGTCGCGCAGGAGGTTGAGTTGGAATCCTGCCAACGGGCCGGCTGCGAAGTGTTTCGCCGTTGTTCGGGCGGGGGGGCGGTCGTGCAGGGGCCCGGCTGCCTGAATTACGCGGTCACGCTCGTCATGGACCGGGCTTCCGAACTGGCCTCGGTGACCACGACCAACCTGTGGGTGATGTCACGGCTGCGGACGGCGCTCCAGCGGGCGGTGGATGGGGAAATCGCGATCCATGGCCATACCGACCTCGCCTGGTGGGTGGACGGCGGCTGGCGGAAGTTCTCCGGCAATGCCCAGCGGCGCCGGCGCCGGGCACTGCTGTTCCACGGCACCCTGCTGCATTCGTTCGACCTGTCCCTCCTCGGTCGTTGCCTGCGCCATCCCTCGGCGGAACCGGCTTACCGCGGCGGACGGAGTCACCTGGGGTTTGTGACCAACCTGGCGGTGCCGGCTGCGGAATTGCGGGAAAGCGTGCGGGCGGCCTGGCCGGTGGAACGGCCTGCGGAGGATTTCCCGGCTGAACGGGTCGGTGCCGTCGCGGCCGCCCGTTATCGGCTCCGGGAATGGAACTATCGGAAATGATGCCCCGGTGTTAACCCCTGCGGGCCAGCCGGTTGTCGGCGGATCGCCGGGCGCTGAATTGACACCCGGGCCCCGGACTCTCAACCTCGCCCCTACTTTGAACGGTCAGCCCCGGGCTGGCCAACACCACAGGATACGTCATGGCCGAAGGATATTGTGTTCGCTGCAAGGCGAAGAAACCGATCGCCGATGCGGTTGAGGAAACGATGAAGAACGGGCGCAAGGCCGTGAAAGGCAAGTGCCCGACCTGCGGCGCCGTGATGTTCAAGATCCTCGGCGGCAAGTCGGCCGCGGCCGCCGCGGTGGCGGCAGCCCCGAAGGACACGCCCGCCGCCCCAACCGAGTCCGGAGCGCCCGCCTGACTGGGCGTATCCGGTCTGACGGGCATCGGCTCGTTTCAAGGGGCTGGCAGGTTGTCCCCTTCGGCCTGCCCCAACACCCGATAGTCGGTCACGATGCCCAGCTCATTGCAGGTCACCACGAAGGACTGGGTGTCGTAGGTCTGGACCCACAGGGAAAACTTCTGGCGTCCCGCCCACCAAACTAGGCGGGAACCCCCGTCCACGGTCAGCGTCTCCACGAATGGCGGGCCAAATTCGGCGATCACTTCCTCGCGGCTCATGACCGGCTTCATCTTGGCGACGATCTCTTCCCGCGGCAGCAACCGGCCGAATTCGTCGGGCTTGAAGAACCGGCTGGTGTAGGTGACTTGGCTCTCGTGCAGGAGGCGTTTTTCCAGCCGAAAGGCGGGGCTGTAGATGAGCGAGACCAGGCGGAGTTCCAGGCCTTGGCTGCCGTGGGCCAGCGCGCCGGTGCCATGTGAATAGACGGCCAGAGTTCGGCCGTTGCCGCCCGTTTCCAGGGTCTCCGGTTTGCCCAGGATCTTCTCCACCTCGGCTCGGGTTTGCCCAACTCGGACCAAGGCGGTGACCGCGGGATCAAGCCGACGGGCCGGCGTCATGCAACCGGTCAAGCTCAGCACGGCGAGGCAAGCCAACAGCAGGGAGGGTTTCATGCACCTCAAGTGCCCGGGCGGCGGCGGGACGGTCAAGCGCGCTTTGGACTTTGAGCCGGCCCGCGGTTCCGCCACGCTCCCCGCCGCTTTATGAGTTCCGCTACGTTGAAGATCGCCGCTTTGGCCGGCGACGGCATTGGTCCCGAAGTCATGCGCGAAGCCCTCAAGGTGCTGCGCGCCGTGGAGAAGAAGTTTTCCCTGAGCCTCCAGATTACCGAGGCGCCCGTCGGCTGGGCCGGCATTGACGCCGCGGGCAAGGCCCTGCCCGACGCCACGCTGGAACTCTGCCGCCAGTCCGACGCCATCCTCTTTGGCTCCGTGGGCCTGCCGGACCGCGATCCGACCATTCCCAAGGAACAGCGGCCCGAGCGCGCCGCCCTGCTGCGGTTGCGCAAGGAGTTCGCCCTGTTCGCCAACCTCCGCCCCGTGCAGTTGCCCAAGGTGCTCGCCTACGCGTGCCCGCTCCGGCCCGAACGCCAGGGCGACGGACTCGACCTGCTCGTCGTGCGCGAGCTGACCGGCGGCATGTATTTCGGCCAGCCGAAGCTGACCGAGGAAATCACGGACGGCGCCCGCACCTTCCGCCGCGCCATCGACACGATGGTTTACACCGAGCCCGAGATCGAGCGCATCGCCCACGTCTCCTTCCAGGCGGCGCAGCTTCGCCGGAAGAACGTCACCAGCATCGACAAGGCAAACGTGCTCGAGAACGGCGTGCTCTGGCGCGAGGTCGTCACCCGCGTGGGCAAGGCGTATCCCGACGTGGCGCTGGACCATATGTTCGTGGACAACGCTGCGATGCAGCTCGTGCTCCGGCCGACGCAGTTCGACGTGGTGCTCTGCGAAAACATGTTCGGCGACATCCTGTCCGACGAGGCCGCGGCGCTCGCCGGTTCGCTCGGCATGTTGCCCAGCGCGAGCCTCGGTTCCACGGCCGGCGAAAAGACCTTCGGCCTCTACGAGCCGGCCGGCGGCACCGCGCCCGACATCGCCGGGAAGAACCTGGCCAATCCCATCGCCCAGATCCTCAGCGCCGCGCTGATGCTGCGCTACAGCTTCAAGCAGGAAGCCGCCGCCCGGGCGATCGAAGCCGGCGTGAGCGCCGCCATCGCGCAGGGCTTCCGCACCGGCGACATCTACAATCCCGCCGACCCGGCGGCGAAGAAGGTGGGCACGACGGAGATGGGGGATGCGATTGCGGGGGCGATTGCAGCATAAGTCAGTTACCGAAATGGGCGCGACGGACTGCCTTAGACTGCTCATTGTTTTCGGCGTCACCGTCATTTTGTTCGCGTTTGCGGATTCCTTCGCGAGCTATGCGAGGTTGCCCGGGTGGCTTTTTGTCAGCCTGTTGCTGGTCAGTTTCGTGGGCTATTGTGTCACGATTCTGCTGATGCCTTGGGGACGGCGCGCGAAGCGTTGGGAACGTATTTCTGTCGCTTGTGGAACCAGCTTCCTGCTTACCATCTTGACCCTTGGCGCAATCACATTGTGGACTTTGGTCGGGGCGGCCGATGGGTTGGCAAATTGAAGCGGCCCGATTGCAGCGGCGACAATCGGAGACCACTTGTATGCGCGGAAAGCAATGCAAGGATCAACGGCAGCAACAAGCCAGCGCCATACCTGCCAATGAACCCAGCGGGTTGCCGACCTTGGCAGACATCAACGTCTACGACTCGCTCGACGAGCGCTGGGCAGTCGGGAACTTCCTCGGCAAGACGCTGGCACAGGCCGAGGAGCTTTTCCGCGAGAGCGCCATGACCTATCAGGAAGACCTCCAGCACATGGGTCCGGTGGCATTTCGCTTCTACGTCCCGGCCTTCGTGACCAACCTGCGCAGCTCGGCGTCCTCGGGTGATTCATACGCAGTAAATGCGTTCGCCAGTCTGGTGCGGCATCGTTGGGAATCTGAACCGGAGGAGCTGGAGCCTGTCCGCGGGTTGCTGGCAGACGCCTGCCGCACCGTGCTCGCCGAGTGGGACCGGTTCGGGGTGGACGAGGCAGTTTACTGCGGTTGGAGCGAAGGAGGCCTGCGGGGGGACTACGAAGCGCTCCTCGCCAGCCTCACCGCAACTTCTGCTGACGGCCCGGCCGGCTTTCGCTAGCTTGGCGCCGTGAAGAACCCGTTTCCGGGCCTCAACCCGTATCTGGAAATGCACTGGTCGGATGTGCATGTCCGGCTGCTCACCGGCATAGCCGAT
>JBIIUN010000211.1:0-8311 GCA_044339945.1 Kapaibacterium sp. (SeqCode) | reverse complement strand
CAAGGAGCACGCCGCGAAGGTCGAGGTCAGCGACGACGTCTTGGCGAAGCGGTTTCCAGAAATGGCCGCGGCGCGACGGGAACTGGAGACCGGCATCGCGCGGGTGGAAGCCAGCCGGCCCGCACCCTTGCCCGGAATTGCGGCGATCTTCGAGCCGGTCGAGACGCCGCCCGTGCATCATCTGCTGGTGCGGGGCGTCCACGCCAACGAAGGCGCTGAAGTTGCGCCGCTCCTGCCGGCGGCGCTCGCGGGCAACGGGGCGTTCGAGCGTTGGTCAACGATACCGGCGGGAGCCGACGTGGCGAAACCGAAGACATCGGGACGCCGGCTGGCCTTGGCGCGCTGGCTCACTTCGCCGGAAAACCCGCTGGTCGCCCGCGTGTTTGTGAACCGCGTGTGGGCGCTGCATTTTGGCCAGGGATTGGTGCCGACCGTGGACAACCTTGGCCGCAGCGGAGCCAAGCCCACGCATCCCGAACTGCTGGACTGGCTCGCCACGGAGTTCGTCCGCGCCGGTTGGAGCGTGAAACACCTGCACCGACTCATCCTGAATTCGGCGACGTGGAAGCAGGCGGGGCCAGGGCAAGGAGTCAGTGATCAGTGGTCAGTGATCAGTAAGGCGTCGGGCGCTAAGGCCCCACTGAATACTGACCCACTGACGACTGAATACTCCTTCTTCCCGTTGCGCCGTCTGGATGCCGAGTCGTCCCGCGACGCCGTGCTCGCGGTCAGCGGTGAACTCGACCTCGCGCCCGGCGGCGGCTACGTGCCGATCCGGACCGATGACGCCGGGCAGATCATCCTCGACGAAACGAAACCCGGCGCCCGGCGGCGGTCGCTGTATTTGCAGCAACGGCGCACGCAGCCGGTGGGTTGGCTTCAGGTCTTCGACGGACCCCAGCCAAATCCGGTCTGCATCCAGCGCAATCCGGCCACGGTGGCGCTCCAGTCGCTTTCGCTGCTCAACTCGGACTTCATCCGCCGGCACAGCCGGGCCTTCGCCGAACGCATCCACGGCGCGGGCCTGGGCTTGGACCAAGCCTTCGAACTGGCCTGGTCGCGGCCACCGACCGCCGGGGAGCGGACCGCGGCGGAACGGTTCCTCGCCAAGCAAGTCGCGCACTACGACGGCCAGGCGGACGCCGAATTGCGGACGTGGACCGACTTTTGCCAAATGCTCTTCGCGGCCAACCCATTCCTCCATGTCGAGTGACTCCGCCTTCAGCGTGAACCGCCGCGCCTTCCTGCGCTCGTCCGTCGCAAGCCTCGGCGGCTTGGCCCTCGCGCATCTCTCGGCTCTCGATGCCCGTGCCGCCGGCACTC
The DNA here is from genome assembly GCA_044339945.1 of Kapaibacterium sp. (SeqCode). Taxonomy (GTDB): domain Bacteria; phylum Verrucomicrobiota; class Verrucomicrobiia; order Limisphaerales; family UBA9464; genus CAIWAH01. Next base: position 6,988 of record JBIIUN010000211.1, on the reverse strand, counting down.
CCCTGAACGCGTCGCCCCTGGCGCCGAAGCGGCCCCATTTCAAGCCGCGCGCCAAGTCGGTCATCTGCCTCTTCCAACACGGCGGACCGAGCCAGATGGACCTCTTCGACGCGAAGCCCGAGCTGAACAAACGCGATGGGCAGGACCATCCCGGCGGCCTGGAAATCCATTTCGACAAGCAGGCCGGCAAGCTCCTGAAGTCACCGTTCGCCTTCTCGCCGCGCGGCCAGTGCGGCATGGAACTGTCTGAACTCCTCCCGCACATCGGCGGCATCGCGGACGAGATCACACTCGTCCGATCGATGAAGACCGACTCAGTGGACCACGAGTCGGCGCTGCGGATCTTCCACAGCGGAAAGTTCCAGGCCGGTCGACCGACATGGGGTTCGTGGGTCATCTACGGCCTCGGCACCGAGCGCCAGGATTTGCCGGCCTACGTCGTGCTGTCGGACCCGGGCGGCCTGCCCGTGGACGGCATCCGCAACTGGACGTCGGGCTGGCTGCCCGCGGTTTATCAGGGCACCCAGATCCGCAGCGAAGGCACGCCCGTGTTCAACCTCGCCACGCCGGCGGACATTCCGGCGGCGGCGCGGGCCAACCAGCTGGACCTGCTGAACACCTTCAATCAGGCACACCTGGCGCGGCATCCCGGCAACTCGGAACTCGCCGCGCGCATCAGCAACTACGAGATCGCCGCGCGCATGCAGTCCTCCGTGGGCGAGGTGCTCGACCTTTCGCGCGAACCGGAACACGTCCGGCGCCTCTACGGCCTCGACCACGCGGACAAGGCCGCGGCGAACTACGGCAAACGCTGCCTGATGGCGCGGCGCCTGGTCGAACAGGGCGTGCGCTTCGTGCAGGTTTACCTCAGCGGCCAGCCGTGGGACACGCATGACAAGAACGCGGAGAAGCTGCGCGACCTGACCCGCATGACCGACCAGGCGAGCGCCGCGTTGGTGCTGGACCTCAAGCAGCGCGGTTTATTGGACGATACGATTGTGCTGTGGAGCGGCGAGTTCGGCCGGTTGCCGGTCTCGCAGGGCAAGGATGGCCGGGACCACAACCGCCACGCCTTCTCCCTGTGGCTGGCTGGCGGCGGATTTCGCCAAGGTTATGTCCATGGCGCGACCGACGAGTTCGGCTACCGCGCCGTGGACAAGGTTGTCCGGGCCTACGATCTCCAGGCGACCCTGCTGCACGCGCTCGGCCTCGACCACGAGCGGCTCACCTATCCCCACGAAGGGCACGACGACAGCCTCACCGACGTCGTTGTTTCCGGGGCGGAAGTCGTGCCGGAACTCCTGTCGTGATGATGAACCTACCCATTGCTCCCGACCAAAACTCAATCCTGCCCCTACGGTCGAACTCCCTCTTCCCGCAGCGCAGCGTGGGGAGAGGGCCGGGGAGAGTGGCTGCCCACCGGCCCACGCGTGACCGGCTGATCACCTCCTCTCCCCAGCCCTCTCCTCCATCCCAAATGGAGGAGAGGGAGGGGAATCTGTGTCTAAGGTCGCCCAAGTCGCGTTGGCAGTGCGTAATGCACCTGCTGGCCTTCGGCTTAATCGGAATTCTCCTCGCAGGATGCGCCCGGCTAAGACCGGCGCCTCCTCGCAACTTGGAGCCGCTGCTGCGGTCCGGCGGCACGGCGTTGCGGCAGGCGGTTGACCGCGCTCCCGAATTGCGCCTGCAAGTGCTCATCGCGGAGGTGGACGAAGAGCGAGGCCGGCCGCCGACCCTGCGGCGTCACGGATTCCGGCTGGATGCCGAATACTTCTACCCCGCCAGTAGCATCAAGCTCTGCGCCGCCGTCGCCGCCTTGCAGGAAGTCGAACGCCTCGAAGCTTCGCAGGCCGCGACCAAGCTGGCCGAGGCCCCCTTGGAAATTGCGCCGCTCTTCGCCGGTGATTTCGCCCAGACCAATGACCCGAGCCACCTCGCCGGCGGCCACATCACGGTGGCGCACGAGGTTCGCAAGCTGGCCCTCGTCTCGGATAACCAGGCGTTCAACCGTCTGTATGATGTCGTCGGTCACGAGCAATTGAACCGGGCGATGCACGCCTTGGGCTTGCCCTCCGCGGTGATCAACCACCGCCTCTCCGATCCCCGCGCCGTGCCGGACCAACACGCCTCCGCCGCCGTCACGCTGCGGCCGCCGGGCCACGCCCCGGTGGAAGTGCCGGCGCGGATCAGTCCGCTGCGGTTGACCAACACCGCCCCCGGACTCCGGGTGGGACAGGCGTTCCTGCGCGGCGATCAGCGCGTGGACGAGTCCATGGACTTCGCCGGCCGCAACGGCATCAAGCTCGTGGATTTGCAGAACCTGCTGGTGAAGGTGGTGCGACCCGACGTGGCGTTGCCCGGGTCACCCCTGCGCCTCACGCCGGAACACCGCGCGCTGCTCGGCGGCGCCCTGACCGAATACCCGCGCGAATCGGCTGACCCGCGTTACCCGGCCAAGGACTATCCCGACGACTACTGCAAGTTCCTGCTGCCCGGCGTGCGCAGGGTGTTCCCCGCGACCGAACCCGGCCGCCGCATCGAAATCACCGGCAAGATTGGCCGGGCCTATGGCTTCACGGTGGAAAACTGCGCCCTGCGGAATCCCGCCACGGGGCGGACCGTATTCGTGACCGCGGTGCTCTACACCAACGCCGACGGCGTGCTGAACGACGACCGCTACGAATACGCCGAAGTCGCCGACCCCGTGTTGGCCGACCTCGGCGAACTCGTCGCGCACCGGTGGCTCGCTCCGGCAGCGGGCGCGGGTGAACTTCCCAACAGGTGAATGGAAGAAAGTCTCCGCGAGCTGCCTCCTCCGGATGCCCCGCGTTCCTGATCGGGTTGTGTTCGCGCTCAGGGCTTCGCGGGTGCCGCGGTCGCGAGGGGTTCAAACTCGAACCAGGCGAAGTTGTTGCCCTTGCCGTAGTGAAAGGTCAGGAGTTGGCGGCCGGCCTCCGGAAACTCGATGGTGCCAATCGCGGCGAGGTTCCAGTGATGATAGCTGGCCGTGGCCACCGGCAGCTGACAGGTGGAGGCGGGCCTGCCGTTGAGGTCAAAACGCACTGGGTTCGCCTGGTAGGCGTAGAGCGCCCGGATGCGATAGGTGCCGGGTTGGGTGACATTGACCGTGTAGTTGCAGGACTCGCCGTTTTCGGTCCACCCGATGTAGAGCTGGTTGACGGGCGGGCTGACGAGGTTGGTGTGGTTCAGGTCGGCCCAGTCCTTCACGAACGAGAGGTCCACGCCCTCGTCCTTGCGGAAGTGCCAGACGTAAGCACCGGCATGGGTGCGCTGGTGTCCGGGTTCCAAGTTCAATTTGCCGCTCCCGTTGTTGAGCGCGTCGGTGTCGTGGTAGGCCACGCCTTCGCCGCCAAGGTCGTAGAGCGCGCACTGGAGCAGGCCGGGGAGGTTGGGCACGCCGGATTTGTGAATCGCGTCGGCAAAGGGGCGGCCTTGGTAACCGGCCGGAACTTCGCCGCGGAGCGCCGCCGCCGACATCCAGGCGACGGTGAGGCTGAGGAGAACCGCAATTCGGGGGAGCATGGCGGAAGGATAAACCGCGGGGCGGATGTGTCAGTTCGATTGTCGCCCAGCCCCGCTGCCCCGTTCTAGGGCTTCTCTCGGCGGTGCCGCCTGCCTAGCGTCGGCTCCGTGAAACTTGCCCAGCTTCAGGCCGCGGTGAAGGCCGGCTCCGTCGATACCGTCCTCGTCGCCATTCCCGACCCCTTCGGCCGGCTGGTCGGCAAGCGGTTCCGCGCCGATTTCTTCCTCGATTCCGTGGTGAAGTCCGGCACGCACGGCTGCAACTACCTGCTCACCGTGAACATGGAGATGGACCCGCTCGACGGGTTCAAGGTCGCCAACTGGGACGCCGGCTTCGGCGACTTCGAGATGCGGCCCGACCTCGACACGATCCGCCTGCTGCCGTGGCAGCCGGGCGCGGCGCTGGTCCTCTGCGACTTCCTCAAGCACGACGGCTCGCTTGTCGCCGAGGCGCCGCGGTCGGTGCTGCGCCGGCAGTTGGACCGCGTCGCGAAGCTCGGCATGACGTGCTTCTGCGCGAGCGAGCTGGAGTTCTACCTCTTCAACCAGACCTACCACGCCGCCTTCACCGACGGTTACCGGAACCTCCAGCCGTCGAGCGACTACCGCATCGACTACCACCTCATGCAGCCCACGCGCGACGAGCCGCTCATGCGCGCGCTGCGCAACCAGCTCACCGCCGCCCGCGTGCCGGTCGAGAGCAGCAAGGGCGAGTGGAGCCGCGGCCAGCACGAGATCAACTTCACCTACGACCAGCCGCTCCCGATGGCGGACATGCACGTCCTCTTCAAGCAGGGCGTGAAGGAGATCACCGAACAGCACGGCAAGGCCGTCACCTTCATGGCGAAGTATGCGCCGAGCGAGGCCGGCAACTCGTGCCACATCCACATGAGCCTGTGGAAGGGCGGCAAAAACGCCTTCTGGGACGCCAAGGCGCACGCCGGCTCAAAGCTCTTCCGGCAGTTCCTCGGCGGCCTGATGAAGTATTCGCCTGAGCTGTGCCTGTTCTACGGACCGACGATCAACAGCTACAAGCGCTACCAGCCCGGTTCCTGGGCGCCCACACGCATGGCCTGGGCCACGGACAACCGCACGACCGGCTTCCGCGTCGTCGGCCACGGCAACGGTTACCGGCCCGAGAACCGCATGCCCGGCGCCGACGCGAATCCGTATCTCGCCTTCGCCGCCATGCTCGCCGCCGGCCTCGCGGGCATCGACGAGGACCTCGACTGCGGCCCCGCCTACGAGGGCAACGCCTACCTCGATCCAAAGCTCGCCCGCCTGCCGAGCTCCCTGCGCGCCGCGACCGACCTGTTCGAGAACTCCGCACTGGCGAAGTCCGCCTTCGGTCCCGAAGTGGTCGAGTTCTACGCGCACCACGCCCGGTTGGAACACCAGGCCTTCAGCGACGCGGTGACCGACTGGGAGAAGCAGCGGTATTTCGAGCGAATTTGAGAGCCCGGCCGTGGGTTGAAGCCCGCGTCAGCGTCTTGGAGTGCGGTTGCGGAGCGGAGCGAAGCTGCCGCTTTGGCCCATGTCCTGGGCAAGACTGAAAACCGTTTGCCAGCTGCGACCGGCGCGCGAAAAGCGGTGGCAAGCCACGCGCACTCCAAGACGGCAAGTGCGGGCTTACATCTGCGGAAACCCGGCCGAACTGGGCAGTGCGTCCTACTCGGTGTCCACCTTCGCCGCGGCGTAGCTGGCATCAAGGGCGGGGCCGAGCAGCAGGGTGGCGGCGATCCGGCGGGCGATGCGGGTGAACTCGACGGCTTCCACGGGCGCGAGCGGACGGCCCAGCAGCTTCGCCTCGCGGTAGCTCAGCCACTTTTTGAGCGCAGGATAACCGCCCAGCGTTTAGTCCCAGACGGCGGCGGGAACGTGCGTCCAGCCGGTCGTGGCGTTGAGCCACACGTTCAGGTCGGGACCGGCGCCGAGCGCGGCCGGGCGGTCCGTGGGCGGCGCGACCTCAGTGAGGCGGCCCTTGCCGGGCATCACGATGCCGCCCTCGCCCGCGATGCCCCAGCCGGCGGTGACTTCGAGGTCGGTGCCCTTGGGAACTGCGAGAGTCCGCAACTCGGCGCGCACTTTGCCGCTGGTGACACCGATCACCTGTGACTCGACATCCAGCAAGGCAGCCAACTCTTGGCCCAGCTTGGCGCTGGCTTCCAAGGCCGCACGCGAAGCCGGCAGCGGAATCCGGGGCCAGTCTTGACGCAAGGCCCCAACATTCTGTAGGCGCCCGTTACGCACACGGTGCGAAATTACGCCCGGGCCAAGGTGCGTTCGCACACCGCGCTCGCCGGGGCGCCGACGCCGTGATTTCCTCGCGCCATCGTGGCTGCTGAACTGGCATCGCTTCCCCGTCGCGTCGTCCTCACGGGCGCCTCGGTCGCAACCGCCCTCGGGTGCGACCTCGACACCTTCTGGACCAACCTCGGCGCCGGCACATGCGGCATCTCGCGCGTGCCGCATGTGCACGATGACTCGCCGCTGCCGGTCAAGCACGCGGGCTGCATCCCGGACGACCTGCTGCGCACGGCCACCGACCGCTTCGGGCTCGACGATCCCGACCGCGCGAACCAGCTCGCGCTCTTCGCCGTGGGCGCCGCGCTGGAGCACGCCGGCTGGCCGACCGACGGCCAGACCGAGCTGCCCCACGACCTCATCCTCGGCACCGGCCACGGCAATGGCGCGTTCACCAACGCCGCGATGCAGACATTCACCGACGGCGGTTACCGCAAGCTGCGCCCCACCACGGTGATCCGGTCCATGTTCAACCGGCCCGCCAACATCGCGTCCATTCGCTACCGGCTCACCGGCTCCAGTTTCGTCGTGAGCTGCGCCTGCGCGACCGGCTCGATCGCGCTGGGCGACGCCTTCCTCCGAATCCGCTTCGGGCTCACCGACCAGGCGGTGGCCGCCTGCGCCGACTACGGGCTCGATCTGCCGACCTTCGCCGCGTGGAACCGCCTCGGCGTGTTGTCCAAGATTCCTGAGCCGGAACGGTCTTCGCGGCCCTTCGACCTGAAACGCGACGGACTGGTCATGGGCGAAGGCGCCGCCGGGTTCGTCCTCGAATCGCTGGACTCCGCGCAGGCTCGCGGAGCCCGCATCCTCGCGGAATTGGTCGGCTACGGGTCCACCTGCGACGCCAAGCACATCGTCGTGCCCGACAGCGCCCAGCAGGTCCGCGCCGTCGGCAAGGCGCTCGCCATGGCGGGGCTCACGCCGGACCAGATCGGCTACGTCAACGCCCACGGCACCGGCACCGACCTCGCCGACGTGGTGGAGGCGGCTACGCTCCGGGCCGCCTTCGGGACCGCGGTGGACGCCATCCCGGTGACCAACACCAAGGCGCAGCTCGGCCACCTGATGGGCGCGACCGCCGGCGTGGAAACGGTGACCACGCTGCTGATCCTGCGGCACGGACTCATTCCGCCGTGCC
>JBIIUN010000195.1:0-8885 GCA_044339945.1 Kapaibacterium sp. (SeqCode) | reverse complement strand
GCGGAGATTCGGGGCGGTCGTGCTGGTGCTCAGGTTGCAGACGTAAACCGCGCCGTCGTCCGCCGCGCCGACCAAGTTCATGATGAAGGTGCCGCCTGCCACGACCTGGGTGCCTTCGGCATCGGTCTGGAGGAGCACGCGGGGCACGCCGAGGCTGGGATCCTCCACGCCGTCGGCTCCGGAGGCGGCGTCGAGCACGTAAACCTGGGGTCCGCCCTGACGGCCGACCAGCAGGAGCTTCTTGGACACGGGATTGTAGGCGAGTCCGCGCTCGTTGTTGCCGGTGCCCACGTAGGGCCGGTCACCGGGCAGGATCTTCCAAAGTTCGCTGAGGGAATCGGCGTTCAGGGAGGCCATGCCCATCGACACGGCGAGCAGGAGCAGCCGGGAAACGAAACGGTTTTGCATCTCGGCCGAAAGGTTAAGCCGGGTTTTTCCCGATGCAATCGCCGCGGCGGGGCCCGGCATCCGGGAAACAAAAAAGCCGCCCGGAGCGGGCGGCTTGGAGAGGGGGTGCCAGCGGATCAGCGCCGGAACCGGCGCCAGACGCCGAACGCAATCAGGCCGCCGGCGGCCATCATGGCGTATTCCTCGGGCTCCGGCACGACCGTGAAGGTCATGGCCTGGATGCCTTGGTTGGAGCTCATGGCGTAGATCGTGGCGGAATTTCCGCTGATCGTTCCAAATTGGACCTGGCCGGTCCCGTTGCCGTTTGCGGATAAGGTTCCTGAGGTGGCATTCCCCGAGGTGACCAGCGACGGATTGTTGGGGTCGCTCATGTCGTAGATGCGGACCAGCGAGCTGGCGGTGTCCAGCGTTGCCAGGTAGCCGATGCCGCCGATCGTCGCATAATCCATCGCCCGTTCACTGGCAGAAGACGTGGGGGAACTGTCCACCAGCGTCCCGGCTGCCCCGCTGAAATCGCTGAGCCGCCAGTTGCCCCCGACCGTTCCCATCACCGAGTTGCTGTCGATGAAGGTGAGGCCCAAACGGTGGTCGCCTGCATTGGGCGGGGTGCCGGTAAAGGTGACGAGCGTGCCGGAGTAATCGAGCCCGTTCGCCGTGGACAGAACCGCGTAACCGTTCCGAGGCCCACTGCCGCCGCTCCCGGTGTTGGACTCGCCCGCAACCAGCAGAGTGCCGGAGCCTGACCCGAAGACATCCAGAGAATCCCCCAGCCGGCCGGCGGTGATGCTGGTTGAACTGTAGGCGACCGTCGGACTCGCCGCGGCTTCGTTCGCCCACCGGTAGACCTTGAACGCACTGGCACCACCGACCGGCCCGGCCAAGTTGGCCATGTAAATCGCGCCGTCGCCCGCCACCCCGATGGTGCTGCCGGTAAAGGTGCCGCCGGTGATGACGCCGGTGCCCTGATTCAGCGCGCCTTCATCGGCACCAGTCATTCCGTCGAGAACCTTGATGCTCAGGCCGCCGGTGCGGCTTACCAGCAAGAGGTTGTTGCTGGTCGGGTTGTAGGCAAAACCACGCTCATTGTTCGCGGTGCCCAAGTAGGAGATTCCACCTTCACCCGGTGCCAGCCAGCCGTCGCCGCCAAAGCTGGAGAGAGGGGTCAGGGTGTAGGATTGCGCGTGGGCACCGCCGGCGAGGGTCGCGACGAGCACCGCCAAGGGAAGGATGCGATTTTTCATTATCGGAGGGGATTTATCGGGCGCTACACATCACACCGGCCTCCCGTCCGTCAAGTGGCTTCTTGCCGGGGCGGAGACTTGGGGCGAAGTGGTGTCCGCTCAGCCCGCAAACTTGAGGCATGTGCCCGGGTAAACTTGGTTCGGTGGCCCGCCGCCCGGACCGTCCTCGCGAGCCGACTTCGCGCACGTCCGCGCAACTTTCCCCTTTGCACTTCGCACCCGGAACTTTGAACTCCGGCCATGTCTTCGTCCGCCCCGCTGTCCGCCCGCGTGGAACGCATCCTGGCCGCCACGCCGGTGCACGACATCCACACGCACCTTTACGATCCCGCGTTCAGCTCGCTGCTGAGCTGGGGCATCGACGAACAACTCACCTACCACTACCTCGTCAGCGAATCCTTCCGGCAGATGGACGTGCCGTTCGACCGCTTCTGGAGCGCCTCGAAGACCGAGCAGGCCGACTTCATCTGGAACGCCCTGTTCGTCGAGCATTCGCCGGTGTCTGAAGCCTGCCGCGGCGTGCTCACCACGCTGAATGCGCTCGGCATTGAGCCGCGGAAGCACGACCTCGCGTCGCTGCGGAAGTGGTTCGCCGCGTGGAAGCCGGCCGACTTCGTGGAGCGCGTCCTCTCGCTGGCGAACGTCGCCTCGATCGGCATGACCAACTCGCCGTTCGACGACGAGGAACGCGCCTACTGGAACGCCAATCTGCCGCGCGACGCCCGCTTCCGTGGCGCCCTGCGCATCGACCCCCTGATCCTCGGCTGGACCGAGGCCGCACCGCGGCTGCGCGCGTGGGGTTATGCCGTCGGCAACGAGCTGAACCAGGCCACCGCCGACGAGGTGCGCCGCTTCCTCGCCGACTACACGCGGAAATATGGCGCCGGCTACTGCATGGTGTCGCTGCCACCGACCTTCAGCGACCCGGCGGCCGGTGAAACCGCGTGGCTCATCGACCACGCCGTGCTGCCGCACTGCCGCGACCACGGCCAACCCTTCGCGCTGATGATGGGCGTGAAGCGCGCCGTGAACCCGCTCCTCCGCATGGCCGGCGACGGCGTGGGCCGCAGCGACCTGACCGCGCTCCAGAACCTCTGCGCGGCCAATCCGCAGAACCGCTTCGCCGTGACCTGTCTGGCGCGGGAGAACCAGCACGAACTCGTGGTCCTCGCCCGGAAGTTCCGGAACCTGCACCCGTTTGGCTGCTGGTGGTTCACCAATACGCCGCAGCTCATCGAGGAGATTACCACGATGCGGCTGGAACTGCTCGGCACCAGCTTTACCCCGCAGCACAGCGACGCCCGCGTGCTCGACCAGCTCATCTACAAGTGGCAGCACTCGCGCGCCCTGATCGGCCGCTGCCTTGCCCGCAAATACGAAACCCTCGAAGCCGCCGGCTGGTCCGTGACCGACGCGGAGATCCAGCGCGACGCGACGGAGTTGCTGGGCGGTGGGTTTGCGAGGTTTTGCCGGGCATGAATTGCCCAATCGTTGAGTTGAGGTCTTCGCCCCAATGCCCCTCCAAGCCCGCTACGTTCACACCAACCTGACGACCCGCGACTGGCGCCGGCTCGTGCGATTCTATTGCGACGTCTTCGGTTGCGTGCCCCAGCCACCGGAACGCGACCTTTCCGGTCCCTGGCTGGATGAACTCACCGCGTTGCCAGGCGCCCATCTCACCGGCCTACACCTGCGGTTGCCTGGTCACGGCGACAACGGTCCGACGCTGGAGATCTTCAGTTACGACCAGATGGTCGAGGGCACCCGCCCGGTCGTGAACGAACCCGGCTTTGGCCACCTTGCCTTCCAGGTCGCAGATGTGGCGGCCGCCCTGGCAGCCGCGCTCGCCGCCGGCGGTTCCGCGGTGGGCGGAATCAGCTCCGCGGACGTGCCGGGCGTGGGCCGGCTGTGCGTCGTTTATGCCCGCGATCCCGACGGCAACATCCTCGAGCTCCAGAGCTGGAGCTGAATGGATTTCGCGACCGCGGTTACCAGTGCGCGCGGGATAGGATGTGGTCATCACCGAATCCTCCCAAGGTGAACACGCAATCGGCCAGCATGCCGGATTGCCGCAGATCCATCCTTGGCTGGCGTTGGCCCGGGGTTTTTGTTGGCATGGCGTCTGCCCGGCCAATTTGTATCCTGTTTCCCAGTCAATGACCGCATTTCCACCGCTGCTAGGTTGTCCTCTCGCTTTGGCATCGCGCCGTGTGGCGCGGTGCCTCCCTCCCGGCCAATTGGGGTAAAGGTTCACCGATGAAATCATCGACCGGTGTCCATTATGTGGCCTTGGATCACGTGAGAGCGTTGGCTGCGTTCATGGTTGTCGTCTGGCACTTTGCCCACGCGACGACCGGCTACCCGGTCCCGTTCGAGCATGTGCCCGCGTTCTTTCCCATGGCGTTGCTGGATGAGGGGCACACCGGGGTGGCCTTGTTCATGACCTTGAGCGGGTATCTGTTTGCCCGGCTGTTGAACGGGAAATCCATCGTGTTTTCCGCGTTCGTTTGGAACCGAGTCCTGCGGTTGCTTCCGCTGCTCGCCTTGGTCGTGTTGATCGCCGGCGTCAAGGAGTTGCTGTATTCCCGGAGCCTCGTCGAGTATGCGCGGCTTGTCGTTGGCGGTCTCGTGATGCCGAGTCTCCCGAACGGCGGCTGGTCGATTACGGTCGAGTTCCACTACTACCTGCTGCTCCCGCTGCTGCTTTGGGCCCAGGGTCGGACGCCGTGGGCGCTGCCAGCGGCAGTAGTCGGGGCGGTCGCGCTTCGGTTGGGCATCTTTCTCTGGAAGGGGGAAGTCCAGGAGCTTGCATATTCAACCTTAGTCGGTCGGTTCGATCAGTTTGCCCTCGGCATGATTGCATGCCATTTCCGGACCGTTTTCCAGCGGCGGCACATGCTTGCCGTCCTCGTAGGCGTGGCGTTTGCGGTGTTTTATTGGCAATTTGACCGCCTCGGCGGCGGGTATCGTCGCCCGCCGACACCGATCTTGGCTCCGATGTGGATATTCCTGCCGACCATCGAAGGGCTCGCCTACGCGGTGGGAATCGCCTGGTATGATACTTCCTTTTCTCACTCTTCCACCGGCATTTCCCGGCTCGTCAGCAAGATGGGCGAGTATTCTTATTCCATTTATCTGCTGCACTTTTTCCTGGTCTTCCAGGCGGCGAGGCTGGTCCACGAACGGGTGATGGATATCTCCGATTTCAATCTGGCGGTGATCTGGTCGCTCGGATTTTATCTCCTGATGGTTGGTTTAGGTTACTTGAGCTTCACCTACGTGGAATCGCCGTTCTTGAAGTTCAGGAAGCGCTACGTTGTCGTTGAGACATCGACCAAGGAAAATGCGTCATGAGGAATCGGGCTGACCAATCGGCAGGATGCGCGCCGTCCGCGAAGCACCCGCAGGCCGCCTACCCCGCGGCCTTGGTCACCCATAACCGTATCGATAAGTCTACCTGCCGCGGCTTCACGCTGATCGAGCTGCTGGTCGTCATCGCCATCATCGCCATCCTGGCCGGCATGCTGTTGCCCGCGCTCGCCAAGGCCCGGGCCAAGGCCAACGAGACCTATTGCCTCAACAACCAGAAGCAGATCGGCCTCGCCGTCGCGATGTATTCCGGGGACTACGCGGCGCGCTTCCCGCTCGTGAAAAACTGGGGCCGCGCGTGGGGCTCGGACAATGCGTTGCGCACCGATGACAAATGGCTGCCGGAGCTGCTGGAGCCCTACCTGACTCGCAACGGCAACAAGCCCACGAATTATTCCGCCAAGGTGTCCGCCGCGCCCAAGGCCGGCACGTTCACCTGTCCCGCCGGCATCAAGCAGAAGGACCCGGCGATCGGGATGCTGAACAACCTCCTGCGCGACAACGACCATGTGACCTACATCTGGAACCACATCTTCGTGAAGGCCGACGGCACCTACGAGACCCGGCGCCCCGTCAGCGGCCGGAAGGACAACGACGTCGCGAACCCGAGCCGCGCGGTGCTGGCGTGGGAGATTCCCTACTGGAATTGGGACAAGTCCGCCCACGGCACGAAGCTGAACCTGATCTTCGCCGACAACCACGCTGCGCCGGAGAAACGCCAGAAGGACGAATACGACTGGTGGTCCTTCCACAGCCGCCGCGGCTGGGACGACAACACGCCCACGGGCAAGACGGTGAGGCAGTAGGCGGCCCGGATGGTTCGGAGGCAGCCGCCCCCGCCGTGGATATCAAGGGCGCTTGCGCGTGGATTCTTGGGACTTGAGGGAGTGGCTCCAGGCGTCCATCGCCGCGCCGCCGGCAAACTCAGGCGATGACGGATCAGATCGCTCCTGAGCCCGGATGATCCGCAGCAACACCAATCCGGCCGTGAGCAGCAGGGTGGCGCGGAGCCATCGGTAAGCCATGGCATGACGGAATTCGTCGGGGTTCCGGGCTCCAACCGTATTGGTGGCGTCAATTGGAGAACGGGTCCGGCCTCGGAACTGATCGAACCCCGCGAGCGCCAGCAAACAGGCTCCGACGGCGATCAGGAGGAAGGAGAGGAGGCGCAAGGTCGCGTGCTGGTTTTGGAACCGGGTCCGGGCGGCTGGCCCCTGATCTACCGCATCTGCCCGTCCCGCGCGGCCTTGAACTCGCTCTTGGGATTCCACTGGGGCGGACGGCGGGTTTCCGCCAGGCGCCACGCGATGTCGTGGATCAGGCGCAGGTCCTCGACGGCGCCGCTCAGGTCCCAGTCGGGTTTCACCTCGTCGCTGACCTTGTGGTAGTCGCGCTCGATGTATTCGTTGACCTTGCCCTCGCCGTAGCCGGCGGGTTTGCCCACGTAGTCGTCGCCCGTCTTGAGGTAGAGCGCGGGCACGCCGCCCTTCATGAACTCGAAGTGGTCGCTGCGGTAGAAGATGCCGCGCTCGGGATGCGGGTCGGGCAACACCACGCGGCGCTGCGCCTTGGCCGCGGCGTCCAGGAAGGCGTCGATCGTTGATGCGCCGCGACCAATCTGCCGGATGTCGCTGGTCCGGCCCCACTGGTTGGCGCCGTCCATGTTCAGGTTGGCAACCGTCTTCGCGAGCGGATACGGCGGGGCGGCGACGTAATGGGCGGCGCCCAGCAGGCCCTGTTCCTCGGCCGTGACGGACAGGAACAGCACGGACCGCTTCGGCGCGCGCGGCGCCTGGGCGAAAGCCTGGGCCAACTCCAGCAGGCCGGCGGTGCCGATGGCGTTGTCGGCGGCGCCATTGAAGATCTGGTCACCAGTGAGCTCCTTGTTGCGGCCGAGGTGATCCCAGTGCGCGGTGATCACGACCCATTCGTCGCGCCGCTTCGGGTCGCTGCCGGGGAGCTGTGCGAGGACGTTCTTCGACTTCACGGTGCGCGACCGGTTCCGGGCGGTGAACGCCGCCTTTTCCTTCAGCGGCACGGGCCGGAAGTCGCGCTTCAGGGCGGCGGCCTTCATCGCCTCGTAGCTGGTGCCGTTGGCGGCGAAGAGCTTCTGCGAGCGCTCCAGGCTCAGCCAGCCGGCGATCTTCGACTTGGGCGACTTGTCCGACTCGAGGTCAAAGCGTTCCCGCCCCCAGGAATTCACCACCACGAACCACGGATAGGCGGCCGGCTTGGTCTCATGGACGATGATGGCGGCGGCGGCCCCGCGGCGGCCGGCTTCCTCGAACTTGTAGGTCCAGCGGCCGTAGTAAGTCATCGCGTTCCCGCCGAACATCCGTTCGTCGAGCTTCGTCGGGTCGGCCGGGTCCGGGATGGGCGGATCGTTGATCAGGATGACGATGGTCTTGCCGCGGACGTCCACGTCCTTGAAGTCGTTCCAGCCGTATTCCGGCGCACTGATGCCGTAGCCGACGAACAGCACGTCCGTCTCGGGCACGGCGGCTTCGGCACCGAGCTCAGGCGACCAGCCGACGTAATCCTGCGGGAACACGAGCGCCTCGCCGCCGAGGGTGAACTTCACCTCGGACTTCACGCCCACGATCGGCACGTCCTGCGTCCAGGAACCGTCCGGCATGCCCGGCTTGAGGCCGAACCGCTGGAACTGTTCCGTGAGGTAACGGACGGTCTTCTCCTCGCCGGGCGTGCCCGGGCCGCGGCCCTCGAACTCATCGCTCGCCAGCACCCGGGTGTGAGCCAGCACGTCGTCGGCCTGGATGGAAGCGGCGCCGGGCCGGTCCGCGGCGAAGGCGTGGGGAAGGAGCAGGATGCCGAGGGAAACGGCCGTCGGCCAGGGAGCGGTGCGGGGGAGTCGCGTCACGGCCGGGAGGGTGTCCGAAACGGCCGGGCGCGCAACCGGGTGTTGCGGCGACGTCGTTTGCCGGCTGCTTGACGCCTGTTCGGGCACCCGGTCCAGTCGGCGCGAAGCCTATGGACAAAGTCTCCGATCCCTTCCGCGAAGCCCGCACCGCCGACGGTGTCCTCAAGTGTCCGTTCCAGGGCGAGGAAGTGCCCATGATCCTGCGCCACGAGGACGTGCGCAAAGCCGCCAAGGACTGGGCGACGTTCAGTTCCGACGCGCCGTTCCGCGTGCCAATCCCGTCCGAGGAAAACGTCCGGAGCATGCGGCAATTGCCGGTCGAGACGGACCCGCCCGACCACACCGACTACCGGAAGATCGCCGAACCGTTCTTCCAGCGCGCGAAGGATCCCCAGGTCATCGCGCAGGTGGAGACCCTCATCGGCGGCCTGCTGGAGGAGGCGCTGCGCCGCGATTCCATCGAGGTCGTCCGCGAATTTGCCCTGCCCATCCAGTCGCGCGCCCTGGCCTACCTGCTCAACGTGCCCGAGTCGGAGGCCGAGCTGTGGATCAGCTGGGGCACCCACGTTTTCCGGGACGGCGGCTCGAAGGGTTCCGCCCTGGAGATTTACCTGCACGAACGGTTCGACCGCGCGGTCGCCGCCCCCGGCGAAGACTTCTTCAGCGCGCTGACGCGGGCCACATTCCGTGGCCGGCCGCTCACGCGCGAGGAGATGATGGGTTTCGGGAATCTCACCTTTGCCGGAGGGCGTGACACAGTGATCCACACGATCTCGTCTGTGCTCGGCTACCTCGCCGGCCATCCCGAGGCGCTGGAATTTCTCCGGCAGGACCCGGCGCGGATCATCCACGCGGTGGAGGAGTTTTTCCGCGTCATCTCGCCGCTGACCCACATCGGCCGGGTCTGCCCGGCAGAAACCGACGTCCACAGCGCGACGGTGCCGGCCGGCGGGCGCGCCTCGCTGTGTTGGGCCTCGGCCAACCAGGAT
>JBIIUN010000194.1:0-8926 GCA_044339945.1 Kapaibacterium sp. (SeqCode) | reverse complement strand
TCCGAGTCTTTCCCGCTTCCCCACAACGGGCCGCTTGTGGCGGCGGCGGGCGCTGTGGCAGCGTCCGTAAAACATCCCGCATGCAGCTCGCCGACCTCTCCTCGCCCGCCCTGGCCCGGCTCAGCCGCGACACGCCGATCGTGTTCCCCGTGGCGGCGCTGGAGCAGCACGGGCAGCACCTGCCGCTGTTCACCGACAGCCTGCTGTGCGGTGAAATCATCCGGCGCGCCGACGCCGCGCTGGGCGACCGGGTGGTGTTCGCGCCGCTGCTCTGGCTCGGCAACTCCGACCATCACCTCGACTTCGCCGGGACGCTCTCCGCGCCGCCGCGGACCTACCTCGACGTGCTGGGCGGCCTGCTGGAGAATTTCCTGATGCACGGCTTCCGGCGGCTCGTGTTCATCAACGGCCACGGTGGCAACGATGTGCCGGGCAAGCAGACCGTCTTCGAGGTCCGCCAACGCCACCGCCAGCGTGACGACTCGCTGCTGTTGTTCGCGACCTACTGGAGCCTCGGCGCGAAGCCGTGGGAAACCGAGCCGTCGCTCGTGCAGCGCGAGATGGGCCACGCCTGCGAATGGGAGACCTCAATGATCCTGCGCCTCGCGCCGCACCTCGTGGGCGACTTCACGAAGCTGGCCACGGTCGAGCAGGGCAACGCCTTCCTGCCCGCCACGCGCGGCTGGATCACCCGCGAACGCACCGGGCCGGGCCACATCGGTTCGCCGCAGCTCGCCTCGGCGGAGAAGGGCGAGGCGCTCTTCCGCGTCTTCAGCGACGATGTGGTGCGGTTGCTCGAACGCGTCCTTCGTTGGGATGGCAAGTCGTGGGAGGGCTGAGGATTCAACCGCAGATGAACGTAGACTGTCGCAGACCAAAGAACCGGCGCGGCGGCTTTCCAGCCACCAGGAGGCCGCTGACTCCCAACATTCTTTGACTCGCGCCACGTTTCGGCTGCTTACAAAACTATGGTCAAGATTGACTCCGGCATCGTTGTCGAAACTCCCCCGAGTTGGCAGCAGTTCGCCGAACGCGGCCGTTGCGTTTTTCATACGCCGCAACGCGAAGAGATCATCGTTTCGGCCAGTCGCGTCACAGGAACTGAAACGGAAAGTGAGCGATTGCAGGCGGTTGAGCGAGTGTTCGCTGGCGGTCTTGAAGCCGCCCGGAGAGGCGTATCCCATCCAGATTTGAGGATCACGAAGGCCCTCGCTGAGGATTCGAGCATTGCCAACTTTCGATGTGCCACGGTGTTTGCGGAGACGACGGCACGAGATGCTTTCTTCGGTCAGGCTGTGTTTCAGCATTCGGAAGGAATTGTCTTCCTGACATACGAAGCACCATTTGTTGTCGGGGCAGAACAAGCATTCGGTGACTTGTTGAGGATGATTCGTGAGGTCCGAGAATCAGCCTGACAAAGTCCGGGGCCAAGCGACCCCAAAAAACTGTGATCTTGCATCGTCAGAGTCGAGTCGAGGGTTTCAAGCAACGCGCGGCTTTCGCGCCTCAAGAGGTTTACCAGCATGGTTCCGGTGGATGGCCGTATATCCCTATTCATCACTTTGCCGATGAGACAGCGAGTGCCGTTTTCGCAGCCGATTGTTGGTGTCTCCTCGGTGAAGATGCCGCACTGCTTGAATGTGTCGTCAGCGAACATTCGCCGCGTGAGCCTGGACTCTACGCTCGTGTTGATACCGAGAGTCCATTTTGGCCGAAGCTTCATGCAGTGGTGCCAGCACCGCTGTCGCGGTCTGCTGTTGAGACTGTGATGCAGAGATTTGTGGACCTTGGATTTCCCGATGCTCTCGCCGCACAGTTGTCGCCAGGGGAACCATTAGTCAGATTGTCAGCGTAAGTGCCGTTTCAAACCATGCACTCCCTTACCGCCTCCGGTGATGACAGATCTGTTTCCTCTGCGGTTTGAACTCATCCCATGAACACCCCCGCCCGAACCGCTTCCTGGAAATGGCTTGTGTGCGGGCTGCTGCTGTTCGCCTCGACGATCAACTACATGGACCGCGTCACGCTCTCGACCGTGGCGACGCGGATCACGGCGCAGTTCGGCCTGTCGCAGGAGCAATACGGGAACATCGAGTTCGGCTTCGGCTGGGCCTTCGCCGTGGGTTCGCTGGTCTTCGGGCTGACGGTGGACCGCCTGCCCGTGCGCTGGGTCTATCCGACGGCGCTGGCGCTGTGGTCGGCGATGGGTTTCCTGACGGCCTACGCCCGCAACTACGAGGAACTGCTCGCCTGCCGCATCCTGCTCGGGCTGTTTGAAGGCGGTCACTGGCCCTGTGCCATCAAGACGACCCGGGCGCTCCTCGCGCCGGCGGAACGTTCGCTGGGCAACAGCGTGCTCCAGAGCGGCACGAGCATCGGCGCCATCGCC
The DNA here is from genome assembly GCA_044339945.1 of Kapaibacterium sp. (SeqCode). Classification (GTDB taxonomy): domain Bacteria; phylum Verrucomicrobiota; class Verrucomicrobiia; order Limisphaerales; family UBA9464; genus CAIWAH01. Next base: position 6,537 of record JBIIUN010000194.1, on the reverse strand, counting down.
ACCCCGCTGCTCATGCGCCTGCTGCTCACACCGGAGGCGGGCAGTTGGCGCGGGGCGTTCCAGATCATCGGCGCGGTGGGGCTGATCTGGATCGTGGCGTGGTTCGCGCTGATTCGCCGGCAGGACTTGGGGACGGTTGCGGACGTTCCGGGTGTTCACGCGGACGAGGCCGTCCACGCTCCGCAAAGCAGCTCGCTCTGGGAAGCCATCTTCAGCCGGCGGATGCTGGTCGTGCTGATCGTCATCGCGCTGATCAACACCTGGTGGCAATTGCTTCGGGCGTGGTTGCCCAAGGTCCTCCAGGAAGGCCGCGGTTACTCCGAGTCCGACATGCTGAGCTTCCTGCCGGTCTTCTACATCGCCACCGACGTGGGCGTGCTGGGCGCAGGCGCGGCGACCGTGTGGTTGCATCGGCGCGGCAGGAGCGTCCACGGTGCGCGGGTGGCGGCCTTCGCGGCGTGCGCTTCGTTGAGCGCCTTCGCGGTGGTGGCCGCCTTCTTGCCGAAGGGTCCGGCCTTGCTGGGCGTGCTGCTGCTGGCGGGCGCGGGTGCGTTGGGCTTGTTCCCGATCTACCACGCGCTGACGCAGGACTTCACCGCCAAGCACCAGGGCACGATCAGTGGCCTCGGCGGCGTCGCAGCGTGGGCGCTTTCGCCGGCCCAGAAGCTTTACGGCCGGCTGGTGGACCAGACCGGTTCGTTCGATCTCGGCTTCGCGGTGGCGGGCTGTTTCCCGCTGCTCGCGCTGGCCGTGCTCTGGCTGCTGTGGAAACCCGTCCCGGAATCTCAACCCAACCCAAGTCATCCATGAACCAGTCCCAAGTTGATACCGTCGGAGCCGACGTGAGGAGGCTCTCTTCGAATGCGGAATCGGCCACATCGGTTGTGGGCTCCATAGTGGGACAGGCATCCCTGCCTGTCTGGCGGGCTTCCAGCCCGCGAAGCCAACCGGGGCTGGAAGCCCCGGAGACAGGCTGGAAGCCTGTCCCACTCAACCGCCGCTCCTTTCTCGCGGCCGGTGCCGTGGGATTGGCGGGAATGGCCATGTCCACGAACCCGTTGGAAGCCGCGTCGTCGGCCCGCCGCAAAACCATCGCCCTGATCGGCACCGAGGTTCGCACGCATTCGCACGCGCAGCACTTCATCGACCGGTTCCTGCTTGGCTACGGCTGGCAGGGCGCGTGGCACAAGCCCGACGTGGACCTCGTGTCGCTCTACATTGACCAATTCCCGGAAGGCGACCTCGCCCGGGCCACGGCGAAGCGCTTCAACGTGCCCATCTACCCGAGCATCGCCGAGGCGTTGACGCTCGGCGGCTCGAAGCTGGCCGTGGACGGCGTGGTCATCATCGGCGAGCACGGCAAATATCCGAAGACCGAGAAGGGGCAGACGCTTTACCCGCGGTTCAAGTTCTTCAAGGAGGTCGTGAAGGTGTTCGAGGCGAGCGGGCGCAGCGTGCCCGTATTCAACGACAAGCACCTGTCCACCGACTGGAAGGAATGTGTCGAGATGGTCGAGGACTCGCGCCGGCTGAAGTTCCCGTTCCAGGCCGGTTCTTCCCTGCCCGTGACGCGGCGGCTGCCGGCGTATGACCTGCCGAACAACACCCCGATGGTCGAAAGTGTCTGCGTGGCCTACGGCGGCATGGACAGCTACGACATCCACGGCCTGGAGACCGCGCAGTGCATGTCCGAACGGCGCAAGGGCGGCGAGGTGGGCATCCGCCGCGTGCTGGCGTTGCGCGGGGCGAAGATGTGGGAACACCTCGCCGGCCGCGAGACGACCCGCAGGCTCATGGTCTCGGCGCTGACCCGCAGCCACAACCTGCCGGTGAAGAACGGCTACCCAACCGACGCGGTCACGTTCGAGTGGGCGCGGGCGACCTTCCCGGAAGGCTGGGCCTACTTCATTGAACACCGCGACGGCTTCCACACGACGCTGTTCATGTTCGACATTCGCGACTTCAACTACGCCGGCCTGGACCGCTCCGGGAAAATCCACTCGTGCCAGATGTATCTGCCGATGCCGACACACGGTTCGACCACGGCGGACTTCTTCAGCCCGCAGATCCGGCACATCGAGCGCATGATCGTGGAGAACCGGCAGCCGTATCCGATCGAACGCACCCTCCTGACCTCCGGCATGACGCTGGCCGGCGTGGAGTCCTTCCACCGCGGCATGGCCGTGGAGACGCCCGAAATGGCGGTGCGCTACAAGGTGTCGGGCGAATCGTGGTTCTGGCGGGATTGAGGGCCTTCGATGGGGGGACGCGCTTCAGATCGAAACCACGAAGTCCGACACGAAGCCCGTATCGGCCTGGTGGGGGTAACCCTTTTGGTTGGCGAGCACCCGCGTGGCGCCGATCCGGTAGTCCACCGAATGATGGGTGTGACCATGGACCCAGAGCATCGCTCCGCTGGTCGCGACCAAGTCGTCGAGGCGTGAAGCATAGGCGGGACTGAGCGGGTCGTTGGCAAACGCCGGTTCAAGCGAAAGCGGACTGGGCGCGTGATGGGTAATGACCACGAACCTGGTTGCCCGGAGGCGGGCGAACTCCTGTTCGAGCCAACTGCGCGACCGGGCGTGGAACCGGGCGGTGTCATGCCCGCGCAGCCGGCGGAATCCCGGCGTTACCCGAATTTGCCGGTAGTCGTTCATGCTGCCGGCCGCCGTTCGGCCAGCCAGCGCCGGGTCGCCGTGGAGGTTGAAGTCGGTCCAAAGGGTGCAGCCGAGGAACGTGACCTCACCAATCAGGACCGATTCGTTTTCCAAAAAGTGCAAGCCCGGTTGGCTGGCTGCGGCAGTCTTGAGTTTGCCGAGTTCATCCGGGAGTTTCGCACCGTAGAACTCGTGGTTGCCGGCCACGTAAATCACGGGCGTGCCGCCAAAGTGCCGGATCAGCCAGGGGATTCCGCGGGATTGCTTGTGGAGATCGCCCGCAATGATCACGACATCCGCGTCCGCGGCGGGCGGAACCCAGTCGTCGAACTCCAGGTGCAAGTCGCTGAGGATTCGGAGGCGCATTGGAGGCTCGGCCGGCAGGCAACCACGGTCTGCCAATCAGAGCACAAATTCTGGAATGTCGTGGAGACTCTCCGCCTCGCGGCGCCGGCGGATGCGCTCGCGAAAGCGAACCAGCAACCACCCGCTGACCCGGATGGTGTCCTCCATGGTCGAGCCGGGCGGCAATGGAGCGCACAGATGCCACTCCGGTTCGCGTTCAGCCCGCTCAACTTGCAGACGGAGCCATTCCTGCAAGACCGGACTGAAATCGCTCAACTCCCCAAGTTCGGTGGTTGAGTTCATGGTCAGTTGTTCTTCGCCAGCCCCTCGGTGTGGCCGAGGTTCTTCACCGGCGCGAAGATCGCCTGCACCTCGGCCAGGAGCTGCGTGTCGATGGGCTCGGCGAGCCACTGGGCCCACTTGCGGATGTTCTCCGGATTGGCGCTGCCGGCGATGGTCGAGGTGATGTCCGGGTTCGCGCAGGAGAACTGGAGCGCGAGCTTCGCGATGTCGGAGCCGCGTTGGGCGCACAGCGCGGCGGCGGCGCGGGCTGCGGCCTTCACGGACTCGGGTTCCTTCAGCCAGGCGGGCAACGGCGCGTTGGTCAGCAGGCGGGCGCTGAACGGGCCGGCGTTCAGCACGCCCACTCCCTTGGCCTTGAGGTAGGGAACCGTCTCGTCGGCGAAGCGGGTGTTCTGGAGCGTGTATTGGTTGTAGCTCAGCGCGCAGTCCACGGCGGTCTGCTCGCCGATGAAGCGGAAGATCTTCTGCGGATAGCCGCTGAAGCCGATGAAGCGGACCTTGCCGGACTGAACGAGCGTCCGCAGCGCGGGGATCGTTTCGTCCACGATCTGCTGCATCTCCACGAACTCGATGTCGTGGCACAGCACGATGTCGAGGTGGTCGGTGCCGAGACGGTGGAGCGAGACGTCCACGGATTCGGCGACGCGTTTGGCGGAGAAATCGAAGTGCTGGAGGTCGTAGCGGCCGAGCTTGGTGCACAGCGTGTAGCTGTCGCGCGGCACGCCCTTGAGTGCGATGCCGAGCAGCACCTCGCTCATGCCGCGGCCGTAGAAGGGCGACGTGTCGATGAAGCTGAGGCCGCAATCCAGCGCCACGCGGACGCTGCGCAGCGCCTCGTCGAGCGTGACGCTGCGAAACTCCTGGCCGAGCGAGCTGGCGCCAAAGCCGAGGATGGGAAGCTGTAGACCGGTCTGGCCGAGGGGGCGTGTCTGCATGGGTGAACTCTGCCGGCCCGAGGGGGATTCGGGCAAGGGCGGGTGCCGACTTGCCTCTTGGAAACTGGTGTCCAAGGGCTAGCGTTTCGCCATGTCATCGGCTCTGGCGACACCATCGACGGGGAATGCTTACCGCGGCCCGGCCCGCTGGCCTCTTTCGGTCGAGGCTTACCACAGCCTGGGTGAAATGGGGTTGATTCCGGAGAAGACCGAACTGCTCCACGGACTCGTTTATCACAAGATGTCCAAGTCTCCCTTCCACTGCCTACTGGTGTTGCGTTTGCTCCAGATGCTTCAGGCACGCCTCCCTGCCGGCTGTCATCTCCGCTCCGAGCAGCCGTTGACGTTCTCGGATTCGGAGCCAGAACCGGATGTCTCGATTGTCCAGGGCTCGGTGGAAGATTATCCCCAAAGCCACCCGACCACCGCGGAACTGGTGGTGGAAGTCTGCGTGACCAGCCACGACTACGACCGCGAGAAGCTGTCCGCCTACGCCGCCGCCGGCGTGAAGGAAGCCTGGCTTGTGCTCGGTCCCGAACGTCAGGTCGAAGTATTTCGCCGACCGGAGGCCGGCCGTTACGCCGAATCGCAAGTCCTCACGCCGGATTCGATTTTGGCCAGCACCACCCTGCCGGGCATCACCGTGCCGCTGTCGGAGCTGTTCCGCGCCTGAGTTGAAGCTGGGTAGGCGTTGCCGGTGACCCACCATCCGTGGGCCGACGGTTGGGAGCAAGCGGTCGAAGGCGGCCGGACGAACGCAAACAGGCCGCGGAAGAGGTTTCCGCGGCCTGTTGTGGAACCAACTGCTACCTGGCTGAGGCGCCTACTCGTAGGCGCTGTCCTTCGGGCGGGCCATCTTGCCCCACTTCTCCCAGCCGGGAATCGGGTGCTGCTTCATGATCTCCTCGACCATGTAGAAGTCGGCGCGGTCCTTGGTCTGCTCGCGGACTTTGGCGACCTGGGCCGGCGTGATGAGCGGCAGGTTGTTGCCGAAGGACTGCCGGACGTAGCTGAGCACGCCCGCGACTTCCTCGTCGTTGAGCAGGCCGCCGAAACCCATCATCGGCGGCACGCCGTTGGTGGGACTCAGGCGCTGGCCACCGAGTTCGAGCGGGCCCCACAGGCCCTTGAGCACGACCTTGATCAGGCGTTCGTCTTCCGCCAGCCACGGATTGCCGGGCACGTTGAACGGCGGGTAGATGCCGGGCGTGCCGGTGCCGGCGGGCTGGTGGCAGGTCGCGCAGTGGGCGTCGCGGTTGAACACTTCCTTCCCGAGCGCGTAGAGCTTCGCGTCGGCGCCGCTGAGCGGACGGGTGGGACCATATTCCCGCTGGGCCGCGGTGGGCGGGGCGGCGCCCAGCTTGAACGTGCCGGCGAGGTAGTCACGGGCATTGGGATTCTCGGCGAGCAACTGCGGCTCGGCCTTCGCGAGCGCGGCGACGTCATCCTTGAGCGTGGTCTCCAGGATCTGCTTGGTCACCGGGCTCATCCACTTGTCGAAGGGATGCCGGAGGGCGTCCAAAACGATCCGGGCGCCGTCCTGATTGTCCAGCCACGAGGCCGCGACGATGGCCGTGAGCCGCACGCGTCCGTGCGGATCGTTCGCCGCCTGCCGCAGCAGCGCGACGCCATTGGGAAGCTGGTGGGTGGTGTAACGCAGCACCTGGGCGGCCGCGGCCCGGGCCTGGTGGGAACGGGCATTCAACACGGTCAGCAGCAGGCCGGCATCGGGACGATTCTGCGCCCAGGTTGCCCACAGCGCCTCGCAGAGGTGGCGTTCGTGGAGCGGATCGGCCTTGTCGAGCTTCGCGGCCCAGGACTTAACGGCGGGAATGACCTCCTTTGCCGGCCGGCCGCGCAGTTCGCGGCGGGTGCGGTAGCGGGTGCGATACTCGGGCGACTTCAGGTTTTCCAGCAGCTCGGGGATACTGGCACCGGCCACCTTCGCCGGCTGCACCAGCGGGCGGGACGGATAGGTCACGCGGTAGATGCGGCCGTGCTCATGGTCGCGCTTCGGGTCGCGTGCGTTGTGCTGCATGTGACCGATCAGCGCGTTGTGCCAGTCGAGGAAATAGAGCGAGCCGTCGGGCGCGAACTCGAGGTCCACCGGGCGGAAGTTCGGGTCGCTGGAGCTGATCAGGTCGCCGGCCAGCTCGCCCGTGAAGCCGGCACCGTCCTCGCGCGGCGTGCTGAAGTTGATGCCCAGGAACCCGATGCTGTTGCAGGTCATGAACTGGCCCTGCCGCTCGGCCGGGAAGTGCCGCGAGGAAACAAACTCGGAGCCCGACGTCGGCCGC
>JBIIUN010000193.1:0-8944 GCA_044339945.1 Kapaibacterium sp. (SeqCode) | reverse complement strand
CCGAAGCCGTCGAGCCGAAGTCCGAACCTGCCAAGGGGCGTCGTCACCGCGCCGAACGCGAGAAGCTCAAGGAACTCGCCCCGCCGCCGCAGTTGGACCTGTTCTCCTGACTGGGAGAATGGAGGAATTTGGAAAGCAGGAATTCAGGAAGGCCGAGGAGCAAGCGGTCCCCTCCTGCTTTCCTGCCTTCCAAATTGTATTCGCGCTCACCCGCCGGCGAAGACGGGGCGGAAGCCGGCTTCGGTGAGGATTTGGGCGACGGTTTCGCGGCGGTCGCCTTGGATCTCGATCTTGCCGTCCTTCACGGTGCCGCCGGTGCCGCAGGCGCGTTGCATGGCCTTGGCGAGGGCTTCCTTCTCCGGCAGGCCGATGCCGACGAAGCCGCTGACGACCGTCACGGTCTTGCCGCCGCGATGGGCGGTCTGGCGGATGATGTCCACGCGGCCGCGGCTCTTCTTGGGTTTCGCGGCCGGGGTGGCGGGCGCGGGCGAGGCGGTTTCCGCCGGGCCGGGCGGCAGGCCCTCCAGGTTCAGGCTGGCGAACGGGTTGTGCGAAAGGCTGGAGCCGCCGTCGGTGGGGATTTTCATTGGTAGGAGCTGGTTGCCGATGCGCGTGGCCCGGAAAATATCCGCTCAACAAGCGACCCCGACTCGTAGGAGTCGAGCCGGCTCCCCAGCAAGTGAGAGTGACAAGTGACCACTTTCCGAAAGTTATCCATCAATCTGTTGTGTCAGTAGCTTCCTGTAGTCGCGACACAGACGCCAGACGGCTCAAGGAACACGTATATCGAGCCCATGTCTCCAAACACGCATTGGTTACCTTCGCCGTAAATCCCGTCCTCATCGAAACTCAGGGACAGCTTCTTCTTCTGGTTGGTCCACGGATACGCGACTTGAGGAGCGGGTTGGATCGAGGAGAGCTGACACAGAAATAGCCGATCGGCTACCTCCTTGGTGCAGTCGTCGTCCTGCTGCACTGCGTGAGGAACTCCTCCAATCTTGGAGCCGTTGAGGACTGGGACATTCCAATGCTCGTCCAATTCCAGTTCTTCGGCCCGACCAGTTGCGGACGGGTAGTCAAAAGTTCGGTGGAGAACCCCATACCATTCCGATTGGCAATAGGCCTGAACCCCGGTGGGGAGGATTTCCACCAACGCTGTCTCGGTCCTTGTCATCCATTCGAATCGGATCTGATCAGGCTCCCAAAGCCACTCCGCTTCACCCTGCGGAACGAACATGAGCAATATCTCGCCCGGCAACGACGGAATCAGGTCATTGGAATCGGCAAAGCAGAACTGCGCGAGAAACTGGAGTGGCGAACCGTCGGCGGCAGTCGGCCAGGCTTTGGTAGTTGGCCAATACGGCAAACCGGACACTTTTGTCATCCATCGCTCAGGTGGTGGTCCCTTCCCGAATACAAAGACATCTGTGGGAACTGCGGTTCCATCGCGTAAACCGTGGTCGTCACGTAGTCGCTCGACCGCGTAAAGATCGTAGCAACTCGTAATCTGCTCACCGCAAAGCTCCTTTTTTTTGAGCGTGGCGTAAGTCTTTTTTGAGGCTTCGAGATCAAACTCCAAGTGTGCTTTGGTGCTTCGAATTTCCATATGAGTGCTAGTTGAACACTAAAGGTCGAAACTGCGGCGAGCTATGGGCGGCGAGGTGACAGCTTGAGCAGCGTTCACTTCTTTCCCCGCTTCCCCGCCATCAGCGCCTCGATGTCGTCAGCTTCGATGGGGATGTGGGCCATGAGGTCCACGACGCCGGTCTCGGTGATGAGCACGTCGTTTTCCAGGCGCACGGCGAAGCCTTCCTCGGGCAGGTAGATGGCGGGTTCCACGGTCATTACCCAGCCGGGCGCGAAGGGTTCGGTCAGGAAGCCGAGGTCATGCACGTCGAGGCCGATGGGGTGGCCGCAGCCGTGCATGTAGAACTTCTTCACGGGCTTCTTCATGGGGTCCTCGACCCGCTTCTTCAGGTCGCGCGGCTTGAGCAGGCCGAGGTCCACGCATTCGCGGGCGACGGCTTCCTCCGATTCGTCCTGCCATTGCTGCCACTTCTTGCCGGGGGTGAGGCCGGCGATCTGGCTGCGAAGGACGCGGAGCACCGCGTTGTAAACCTGGCGCTGGCGTTTGGTGAAGCGGCCGTTGACCGGGATGGTGCGGGTGAGATCGGAGTTGTAGTTGGCGTAGCTGGCGGCCACGTCGAGCAGCAGCACGTCGCCGTCGCGGCAGTCGAGCTGGTTGTCGAGGTAGTGCAGCACGCAGGAGTTCTTCCCGGCGGCGATGATGGGATTGTAGGCAAAGGCGCCGCGTTGCCGGATGAACTCGTGGGCGAACTCAGCCTCGACCTCGGCCTCGTTGACGCCGGGCTTCACGAACCGGCACACGCGCTCAAAGCCGGCCTTCGTGATGTCGCAGGCGTGCTGGATCAGGGCGACCTCGGCGGGCGACTTGATGACACGCAGGGCGTGCATGAGCCGGGCGAGCCGGCGGTAGTCGTGGAGCGGGTAACGTTCCTGCACGGACTTCACGAAGCGCGCCTCGCGGGTCTCGACGACGACCTCGGCGCGCTTGTGTTCGTTGGTGTTGAGATAGACGTGCTCCACCTCGCACATGAGCTTGTGGAAGATCATCGGGAACGCGGAGAGCCATTCCACGCGGCGGATGCCGGAGACCTGCTGGGCTTCCTCCTTGGTGAGCTTGTGGCCTTCCCAGATGGCGATGAGCTCGCTGGTCTCGCGGAGGAACAGGATCTCGCGCATCCGCTCGTCCGCGGCGTCAGGGCAGAGGAGCAGGATGCTTTCCTCCTGCTCGACGCCGGTGAGGTAGAACAGGTCGGTGTTGGGGACGAGCCGCAGGTGGGCGTCGGCGTTGGCCGGGAGCAGGTCGTTGGCGTTGACGGCGACGAGGGAGTTCGGGGCGAGCAGGGCCTTCAGCCGGGCGCGGTTCTGGACGAAGAGCTGCGGATCAATGGGGGCGTGACGCATGGCGGGAAGGAGTTTTCCGCGAACCAAAGCGGAAGTGCAACGGCCGAGGCGAGGTGGGAGCGCGACTCTCTGAGTCGCGAGATTGGTCAGGGCTCGATCTCGGAAACGGAGCTGTCGCGGCTCGCAGAGCCGCGCTCCGAGCAGCCTCACCGCCAGCTCGGCGGGAGCTGGTTTGGCACTTCGATGCCTTCGAACCGCTTCGGCGGGGCCGGCTCGAAGGTCTTCAGCCAAGCGGCCATCCGTTGCAGCCCATCTGCCAGCGACACGGGCGGCGGCGGCTGGAACGCGGCCCGGGCCTTGGCGTGGTCGGCAAACGCGTGGACCACTTCCGGTCGCGCGGGCAGGTGCTCCAGTTGGGCCGGCAGACCGAGGGCGCGGGCGATTTCGTGGGCGAGGTCGCGGACGGTCACCGGCAGGTCGGCGCCGACGTTGAAGACTTCGTTCTTTGCCGCGGCGACCAGCGGGGCGCGGGCGATGAGCGGGGCGACGTCGTCGATGTGGGTGAAGGCCCGGGTTTGCAGGCCGTCGCCAAAAACGGTCATCGGCTGGCCGCGGCGGCAGCGGTTGAGGAAGATGCCGATGACGTTGCGGTAAGGGTCGGAAAGGTTCTGGCGTTCGCCGTAGACATTGTGGGGGCGGAACACGGTGAAAGGCAGGCCGAAGACGCGTTGCGCGGCGTGCAGGTCGAGTTCGCCGGCATACTTCGCGATGGCATACGGATCCTCGGGCACGGGCACGGTGTCCTCGCGGAGCGGCACCTGGCCGGCGCCATACACGGCGATGGACGAAGTGAAGACTAAGTGCCGGACCTCGCCGAGCACCGCCGCGTTGATGAGGTTCGCGGTCGCGAGGAGGTTATGCTGGTAGTTGAAACGCCGGATGTGGTGGGACAGCCCCTCGGCGGCGTAGGCGGCGAGGTGATACACGTAGTCAAACGGCCCGTGTTCGCGCCAGAGCCGCTCCACGACGTCGGGCGAGGAGACGTCACCCGCGACGAAATGCGCGGCGGCCGGGAGGTTCCGCCAGAAACCGCCGCTCAGGTTGTCCACGCCGACGACGTCGAAGCCCAGCCGCAGGCAGTGATCCGCGACGTGGGAACCGATGAAGCCGGCGACGCCGGTGACCAAGACACGAGGCATAATGACGATGGCGGCAGGGTTAACCGCGCCCCGGGGCGAAGTCCACGGCTGTTTGCCGCGGGCCGGGCGCGGACCGGCGCCCCGCCGGAGAACGGGTTTCCCACCGGTCCTATCGGCGGGTAGGCTCGCTTCATGAAGTGGAGCATGGCGTTGGTGGCTGCGGTGGGGCTCGTCGGATGTGTCTCGCCGCGGCCGGAAACGGAGCTGGTGGCGGCCGCGGAACGGTTCATTCAGGACTACCACGCGCAACGGCCGCTGACCGGCGTGGCGCTGGGCTGGCACCAGTTTGACGGCCAGTTCGTGATGCCGACGGCGGCCCAGGTGGAACGGGAGCGGGCCTTCTTCCGGGCCGCGGAACGACAGTTTCCCGCCGCCGCGTTGGCCGCCGCCAAGCCGGCATTGCGCCGGGATCTGGCTTTGGTCCGCCGGCAGATTGAGACCGAACTGATGCAGTTGGACGGCTTCCGCGCCGACCGGCGCAACCCGATGGCCTACGTCGGGGCGCTCGACGTGAGCATTTACCTCAAGCGCGACTGGAAGCCGCTCGACGACCGGGTGCGGGACCTGACCGCCATCCTCCGGCATGCACCGGAACTCTTCGCCGTCGCCCGCGCCCAATTGGAATCCGCATTGCCGAAACCGTGGGTGGAAACGGCGATCCAGATGGCCGACGGCACGGCGACCTTCCTCGAAAAGGACGTGACGGCGGTGGTCCAGGGGGTGTCCCGGCGCGAGGCGGTGGGCGAATTTGCCGTCGCCAACACACGGGCCGTGCGGGAACTGCGCGAGTTTTCCGCCTGGCTGAAGGCGGAGCGCCTGCCGCGTGCCGACGACCGGTTCGCGCTGGGCGAGGCGTGGTTTGCCCGGATGCTGCGTTCCGAGTTGGTCGAGCTGACGCCGACCGAGGTGCTGGCGCTCGGGTTGCGCGAGCTGAAGGCGGAACAGGATCGCTTTGCCGCCGCCGCACGGGTGATTGATCCCACGCAGCCGGCGATGACGGTCTTCAAGCGGGTGCAGGCCGAACATCCGACCGAGCAAAGCCTGTTGCCTGACACCCGCCGGAACCTTGAGGCGATCCGGCAGTTCGTCGTGGACCGCCAGCTTGTCACGATCCCGAGCGAAGTGCGGGCCAAGGTGGAGGCCACGTTGCCGCCGTTCCGGGCGACGTCCTTCGCCTCGATGGACACGCCGGGGCCGTTCGAGACGCGGGCCACGGAGGCGATCTATTACGTGACGCCGACGGAGCCGGAATGGAGCGCGCAGCAAAAGGACGAGTGGCTCACCGCCTTCAACTACTACACGACGGATGTCGTCAGCATCCACGAGGCGTATCCGGGCCATTACGTGCAGTTCCTCGCGCTGAACGCCTCGCCGGCGTCCACGGCCGCGAAGGTCTTCGGCAGCTACGCCTTCATCGAGGGCTGGGCCCATTACACCGAACAGATGCTGCTGGAAGCCGGTTTCGCCGGGCCGGATCCGCTGGCGAAGCCGCCGACCGCGGCCGACCGCGTGCGGGCCGCGAAGTATCAGCTGGCTCAGTCCAGCGAGGCCCTGCTGCGGCTGTGCCGGCTCTGCTGCGCGGTGAAGCTCCATTGCCAGGGCATGAGCGTGGACGAGGCGACCCGCTTCTTCGTCGAGAACGCCTACTACGAAAACCAGCCGGCCCGGTCGGAGGCGATCCGGGGCACGTTTGATCCCGGCTACTGCTTCTACACGCTGGGCAAGCTGGAGATCCTGAAGCTCCGCGCGGACGTGCAGGCGGCGGAAGGCGGGGCGTTCAGCCTGAAATCGTTCCACGACCGCCTGCTCAGCCAAGGCGCCCCGCCGGTGCGGGTGCTGCGCGAGGTTTTGCTGGGCCGGGAAACGAAGTAGGCGCGGGCGAAACTTCGCCTTCAGAGCCCGCCGAGCAGGTCCTTCAGCTTGGCCCTGGCCTCGTCCTCGCGGCTGTTACTTTTGGCCCCGGCCCAAGTGCGGCGGGCGAAGTCGAAGTATTCGCAGAAATTGGCGACGTCCTTGTCGCTGACGGGTTCCGCGCGGCTGTCGCGGCACTGGTTGGCGTAGTTGCGGGCGTGCTGGTGGCAATTGAGGCAGACCCGCAGGTCGGCCCGGCATTGGGGGCAAGTCTCACTCCGGCCGGGCTGTTCCCGGAAGGTCCAGTCCCAGCCGCACCGATGGCAATGGCGCGTCACGGGGCCGAACCTAGGAAATCCGGTCCCGAGACGGAAGCGTGCTTTGGTTTCGCCGCCGCGAATGCCGTGCATCGGGCCCCACAGCCGTGCTAGGCTGCGCGCCAGCGCATGCGGCTTTGGCGGCAAATCCTGGCCTTCTACCGCGCGGACTGGCTCCGCGTGGGGGCGGCGCTTGGGCTGCTGCTGGCGACCACTGCGGTGGCCATCTTCAAGCCGTGGCCGCTGGCGTGGATCGTGGACCGGTTGGCCCGGAACGACGCGGCGGCTCCCGGGGCAGGGGACGACCCGAGGGTCATTCTCGGATGGGCGGCCTTGCTGGCGGCGGTGCATGGGTTGCACGCGCTGCTCGGGGCGGCCCAGCAGGCGCTGGTCATCCACACCGGCCTGCGCGGCTTGGCCCGGGTTCGCCGGGCGGTGTTTGGCTGGTTGCTGCGGCTGTCGTTGCGCCGGCTGCAAGGCGCCCAGGCCGGCGACCTGATCTACCGGGCGACCTGGGACACGCATGCCTTCCAAACGCTGTTCCAGCAGGGCCTGTTCACTTTCCTCGGCGCGACGCTGACGCTGGTGGCGATGACCGTGGTGATGTGGCGGTTCAACCCGGCGCTGACGTTGGTCGCGCTGGGCACGGTGCCGGTCCTGTTGCTGATCATGCGGTTCTTCGGGCCGCTGATGAGCCAGCGGGCCGGCCGGGCCCAGGCGGCCGATTCGGGCGTCGCGGCGCTCGTGCAGCAGGCGGTCGCCAACCTGCCGCTGATCCAGGGCTTCACGCGGGAACAGACCGAAGCGGACCGGTTCGAGGCGAGTGCCGCCGGTTCGCTCGCGGCCCGCTGGCGGCAGCACCGGGCCGAAGTGGTTTACCTCGCGGTGGTCGCGGTGGTGTTCGCCGTGGGGACCGCCGGCATCGTGGTCTTGGGCGCGCGCGAGGTCACCGCCGGCAACCTGACGGTAGGCCGGTTGCTGGTCTTCCTCGCCTACTTGGCACAGCTCTACGAACCGCTGAACCAATTGTCACACGTCGGTTCCACTGTCTCCAACGCCCGGGCGGGCGCGGAACGGGTCCTGGAACTGCTGGCGGAAGACCGGGCGACGAAGGCCGAGCCCATGCTCAAGAACCGGACCTTCCCGGCGGCCGAACTGGCCTTCGAGGACGTTTCCTTCGCCTACACGACGGGCCAACCCGTGCTGCGGAATGTCCGCGTGAGCCTGCGGGCCGGCGAATCGGTCGCGTTGATCGGTCCGAGCGGTGCCGGCAAGACGACGTTGCTCCAAATGATCCCGCGGTTTCTCGACCCTGATTCCGGAGTCGTCCGGTTGGCCGGCGAGGACCTCCGGTCGTATCCCCGGCCGTGGCTGCGGGAACACGTGGCGCTGGTGCTCCAGGAATCGCTGCTGCTGCCGACGACCATCGCGGAGAACATCGGCTACGGTCGCGCCGGCGCGACCCGCGACGAAATTGAGGCCGCCGCCGCCGCGGCCAACGCGCACGAGTTCATCCGCCGCCTGCCGCAGGGTTACGACACGGTGGTCGGTGACGGCGCGGCCCGGTTGAGCGTGGGGGAAAAACAGCGGCTGAACCTGGCACGCGCCTTCCTGAAGGACGCGCCCATTCTCCTGCTGGACGAACCCACCAGTGCCTTGGATGCGGAAAGCGAAGGCTTGGTCCTGGCGAGCCTGCGTCGGCTGATGAAAGGGCGGACGACCCTGATGGTGGCGCACCGGTTGGCGACGATCCGCGAGGTGGACCGGATTGTGGTTTTGAACGCCGGCGAGGTGATGGAAGTCGGAACGGCCGCCGAATTGCTGGCAAAGGGGGGCTACTTTTCACGCGTGAACGGGTCATGAATCGCTGGTTTTCAACATCCTTCACCCAGGTCGCCTTCGTGGCCTTGGGATTGGCCGGAAGCGTGGCCCGCGCCACGGACATTCCGCTCACCTCGGTCGAGGAGTTGTCCCGGCGCGCCGACGTGGTGGTCCGCGGCACCGTGTTGAGCCTCGAAGCGAAACAGGATGACGGCGGGCAACCGCGAACCGAGATCGCGTTGTCCGTGACCGAAACGTGGAAGGGCGCGCCGACCAATCGGCTGACGGTGGTCCAGGGCAGTTCCGTGCTGGGCCGCCGGCAGGTGCGCGTGCTCGGCGAGCCGGAATTTCGGCTGGGCCAGGAGTTGGTCCTGTTTGCCGTGTTCAACCCGCGCGGGGAAGCGGTGACGCTCGATCTGGGGCGAGGGAAGTTTACTTTGAAAACGAATGCTGTTTCCAAGGCGGTCGAAGCCGCCAGCGATGGTGCGCGCGTGAGCGGCGGGGTTGCCCTGCCCGGGCAGGCGCCGACGGAGCTCGGTGAATTGCACCGGCGGGTGCGGGAGGCGATACGATGAAGACGATGACTGTGGGAGTGCTCGCGGCCGCTTTGGGGCTCGCGGGTGGCGGGTTCATTTCCGGTTCCGCCGCGGTGTCGCAATACGCGGCCAATGGCCAGGCCATGCGCTGGAACCTGGATTTCTACGACGCGAGTGCGGAGCCGGTCCAGAATCCCACGACCTTGGCGATCCGTTACACGCTGGCGGCCGAGGGCTATTCCTCGACGAACCGGGTCGCCGAGTTGAACGCCGTCCGGGCGGCGTTTGCCCA
>JBIIUN010000192.1:0-8947 GCA_044339945.1 Kapaibacterium sp. (SeqCode) | reverse complement strand
GGGGCAATCGCGACGCCACTCACACTTCATGGCCCACCGCGTCCTTTGTCTCGGCGAATGCATGGTCGAACTGGCCCCGGCCGACGCCGGCCTGCTCCGGCAGAGCTTCGCCGGCGATACCTTCAATACCGCCTGGTATCTCCGCCGGGAATTGCCCGCGGACTGGTCGGTGGACTACTTCACCGCCGTCGGCCCGGACCCGTTGTCGGATCGGCTGCTCGCCTTCATGGCCGCAGCCGGCATCGGCACCGCCCACATCCGGCGCGTGCCGGACGCGACCGTCGGGCTTTACCTCATCTCCCTGGACCGCGGGGAACGCAGCTTCACCTACTGGCGTGGCCAATCCGCGGCCAAGCAGCTCGCCGACGATCCGGCGGCACTTGAGCGGGCGCTCGCCGGGGCGGCGTTGGTCTATTTCTCGGGAATCACGCTCGCAATCCTTGCGCCTGAACGGCGCGCCATCCTGTTGGCCCGCCTCGCCCAAGCGCGCCGCAACGGTGTGCCGGTCGCCTTTGATCCCAACCGCCGACCACGCCTCTGGCCCGACGCCGCGACCATGCGTGAACAAATTGCCGCCGGTGCCGCGGTCAGCAGCGTGGTGCTGCCCTCGTTTGACGAGGAGGCGGCGCATGAGGGCGACGCCGAGCCGGCCGCGACGTTGGCCCGCTACGCTGCGCTGGGCGCCGACCAAGTTGTCGTCAAGAACGGCGGCCAACGGATTCATGCCTGGGCGAAGGGGCAACTGATCGTTCACGATCCCGACCCCGTGAGCCCGGTGGATTCGACCGCGGCCGGCGATTCGTTCAATGCGGCGGCGTTGGCCTGCCTGGTCCAGGGTGGTTCGCTGGAGTCCGCACTGACCCGCGGGGCGGCGCTGGCGCGCCACGTCATTTCCGGGCGCGGCGCCTTGGTGGCCTAGCCCGGCCCGTGGGCGGCGGGCGATTCGGCCAGCGCCTCGACCAAGTGCCGCAGTTCGGCGCGCACATCCCCGTCCGCCGGCAACGTTTGCGCAACCTCGGCGCGGACCAGTTCCCGGAAGCGGTGCCGCAGCCGGTGAATGGCGACCTTCACCGCCCCTTCGTTGACCCCGAGTTCGGCCGCGGCGGCCGCCTGCGAACCGGGTTCCGCCGCGAACGACAGCCACGGTTTCAACACCGCGAACTGCCGTTCTCGACCGGCGGCGTCCGATTCCCGCGCCAGCGTCGCCAAGGCGCCTTCCACCACGGTGACCGCCCATTCGTGATCAAACAGCGCATCGAGGCCGGGCGACGGGGCCGGCACCGGCAGTTCAAGCGCGGTGTCGGTGCCGACCTCCAGCGGCAGGTGCTCGGCCCGGCCGCCATGCTTTTCGCGGCCGGCGCGCCGGTGACGGTTGGCGACGAAGTGTTTCAACGCGCCCAGCAGATAGGACCGGAAACGGCCGCGTTCCCGGTCCGCGCCGGCGAGTCCGTCCCGGGCGAGCAGGCCGGCGAAGAATTCATGGGCGACCTCGCGGGGTTCCTCCGGGGCGCAGCCGGTGTGTTCGAGGAATGCGACCACGGGTCCGTAGTAGGCGGAACACAGCTCGCTCAGGGCGGCACGCGCCGACTCGGACGAACCCCGCGCGGCCAACACGTGCGTCCAGCGGGTGGTAACAAACGGGGCGGCGGCGGTGGAGTTCATGTTGGGTCAACGATCGATTCCGACCGGCACGGGCGGCGCGGGCTGCTGAAGGGAAAGGTAACTCACCAGCACCAACCCACCCAGCACGGCCACCGGGATTAGAATCACCAACAGAACGAAGACTCCGCGGCGAATGAGCCAGATGCCGGGCAGGCCCAGGAACAGGAACCCCGCAATCCCGACTACCAACGCCAGCGGACTTTTGGGACGGATAGCCCTGCCGGGAATGATTGGAGGGTCAATCAGTTCGAGCTTGCTGCCAATCGCGTCGGATTGGATCAGCCCAAGGGCGTCGTTGACCTGTTGCACTGCCTCGGCGGGCGTCGCGGCATCTCCATGCACCGCGAACATCCGTGTGAGCCGTATCGGCTGAAGCGAGAGCGCCTTGTTTTGGTTGAGACTGTTCCGCCAAAACTCCGGAAAACTCAGCCAAGTCACGGTGTCATCAATCTTGAACAGCAAGGTGGCGCGAAACGCTGGGGGCGTCGTGATCACGTAGACCACGGCAATCAACGGAATCAGGCAGCCAAGAACCAACAGACCTGCGCCCAAACGTCGGCTGGATTGAGCGATGCCCCGCGCAGACGGTGGCCGCTTTCGGAAAAGCCGCCAGATCAGCCGTTGCCCGAAAAACCCACCAAGCAGCATGAACACGATGAAGGCGAGGGGAGTAAACAGATTGCCGCTTCCCGGACCGCCATTCCTGAGGTTGAGGATCAGAAAGACCGCCAGGGCCGGCATGACAAAGGCCATCAGCATGAAGGCCCGGAGGCCGTTGTGGCACCGCGGCACGGAAACATTGTCGCGCGGCGTCTCGGCGGGTTCTTTCCCGGTGGCCCGGGCGACCGCATTGCGGAGCGCGGCGTGCCAGTCGGCCACGCGGGCATTCCAGGTCGAAGGCAGGGCGAACCAACCGTCCATCGGCGACACATAGACCTGCTTCAGCCCACCTTGGTCCTCGTAGGTGACGCTGAGCAGGTCGATTCCCGCCGGGTTCATTGTGGCGGGATACTCGCCAATGCTCACGTCGCGGATGGCCGCGAGGGGAATGACCGTGGTTCCGCGGTCGCAGGTGTGCGTGAGGCGATGTTCGTCGAGCAGCAATTGGCCGCGCGCCCGGCGGATGGAGAACTGGCCTTCGAACGTGGTCAGGTTCTCGGGCGTAGTCAGGAGACCGTTGGCGAATTTTGGCACCGGCGGTGTCGTTGACGGGGACTGCCTTCGCGGAAGTTTCACGGCAGGCGCGCGGTCCTTCCTCGCCGCAACGGCTTCCCTTATTGCCGCCAACCAGTCGGCGATAAACGAGTTCGTGTCCCAGGTCGGCTCCCAGGCGCCCTCGTTGGGAACAAAGCAGAGGCACTGCGTGCGTCCTCGTTCTTCAAACGTCACCCGGATGAAATTAAGCCCATGCGGTTTCATGAACCGCGGGTATTCGCCAAGGCGGAGGTCCACGATGGCGCCCAAGGGGATCACGGTTTCCCCGTTGGTCCCGACGAAGGTCAACCGGTCGGAATCCAATGTGAGTCTCCCCTGGCCGCCATACATGTAGATGTATTTTCGCCAAAAGGAGTCCATGTGCTTCCCGGTCGTGAAATAGCTGCGCGAGCTCCGGAGCACGCGGGTAACGGGAGGGACCTCCTCGGGGCCCGCGGTGGAAGCTTCATCAGGGGCCGAGGCCACGGTCTCCACCTGGGCGCTGAATTCTCCGGCCGTCTGGTAACGGAGTTCCGGTTTGGCCTTCAAGGCCCGCAGCACGATCTCGTCGAGCCGCACGTCGATCTGCACCCGGTGCGACGGCGGTTCGAGGCGGGCGCCGGGCAGTTCGCCGGTGAGCAGTTCGTAGAGCACGACGCCGAGCGAATAGATGTCGGCACGATGGTCGGATTTGCCGGATTGGTCGCGTTGCTCGGGTGCCATGTATTGCGGTGTGCCGGCGGCGGTTTGGGCGGTGAACGCCGACGGTGTGGGTGTTCCCGCCGGATCAGTTTCGGCAACCCGTGGTGACGCTGCCGCTCGGCCGAGCGGCAGCTCGGCCCCACCGGTTTCCAGCATCTTCGCGATGCCGAAGTCGGCGATCTTGATGCGGCCGTCTTTGTCGAGCAGGAGGTTCTCCGGCTTGATGTCGCGATGGACGATGCCGCGCTCGTGCGCGAACTGGAGCGCCCCACAGACCGGCGGCACGATGGCCAGCGCCTGCTCGGGCGTGAACCGGCCCGCCTGCATCGCCTGGCGCAGGTTCACGCCGTCCACGAACTCCATGAGGAGAAAGAAGAACCCTGCGCCCGCGGCCCCCGCCGGCGCCGGTGCGAAGCCGAAGTCGTGCACCGTGACGATGTTGGGGTGGCTGAGCGCCGCGAGCGCCCGGGCCTCCTTGGCGAAGCGTTCGGCAAAGGCCGGGTCCTGTTCCCGGCCCGGGGCGAGCAGCTTGAGCGCGACCATTCGGTTCAACGACTTCTGCCGGGCGCGATACACGACGCCCATGCCACCGCGGCCGACGAGTTCGAGGACTTCCAGTTGGGGAAAGGCTGCCGCGACCGCGGCCAGTTCCGGCACCGTCGGCGGGAATCCGCTCGGTTCGGCTTCCGTGCCCAGCGCGGCCCGGGCCAGCAGGCAGCGCGGGCACAGGCCGAGCGCCCGGCCTGGCGCCAACGAACGCTGGCAGCCGGGACAGCGGTGGGACGGGGAGGATTGGTCCATACGCGCTTTCCTGAACCGTGGCGGCGAAGAGGTTACGGGAAAAGCGCGGATTGGAGGCATCACGGCGGCAATGGTGTCGCCGGATGAACCGGCCGCATGGGTGTCACCGGATCGTCGCAAGAAATCCCCCAGCGCCCGGCCAGAATCCGCTTGCCGGGGAGTCGGTGCCCAGCATGATTCTAAGCGTTGTTGGAACTTCCTGAATCCGCCTTGATGACTCCATGAACACCCGATTCTTCCTACTGTCCCTCAGTCCCTTGCTTGCCACGGCTGCCGTTCACGCCCAGATCCTGAGCGAGACGTTCAGCTATTCCGCAGGTGACCTTACGACCGTCAGCGGCGGCGCATGGGTCAACCACAGCGGCACCTCCAACTTTGTCCAAGTCAACGCGGATGGGGCTGCGGTGCTCCGCGGGGGCGGCGCCGAAGACGTCAACCGTTCGTTGGGCAGCACCTACACGGACGGCACGCTGTGGGCCTCGTTCGACTTGGATTTCAGCACCGGCACCATCGCTGCCTCAGGTGTGAACAACTACGTGTTTCACTTCAAGGACGGCACCACCGGATTCCGGGGCCGGGTTTTCATCGGTTCGTCCACCGCGGCTGACACGGACCTGTTCCGGCTCGGCATTGAAAACGACGGCGGGGATGGCGGCGCCACCATCTTCACCTCGGACTTGGACCGGACGTCCGTCCACGCGGTGACGGTGGCTTACGACATCACTGCCAAGACTTCCAAACTGTGGGTGAACGCACCGACATCCGGTCCGGCCACCGTTGAGGACACGGTCGCGCCAACGAGTGCGTTGTCCATGTCAGCGGTTGCCCTGCGGCAGGGTGGGAATGGGGCTTCGACCGGAAACTACACCGGCCTCCAGATTGACAACCTCGTCGTGTCCTACACCCCAGTCCCTGAACCCGAAGAATGGGCTGCGATCGTCGGGGCAGGGCTGGTCGGCTTCGCGCTCTGGCGCCGCCGCCGCTGATCCGTGGTTCGGTATCGATCCAATGCCAAAAGGCCCGCTTCGGCGGGCCTTTTGCTTTTCGAATGTCAGCGATCGCTCAGTGATACTCCTGCACCGTGCGCACTGCGTAGCCGCTCCGCTGGAGTGCCCCGATGGCCATCGCCGCCGCCTTGGCCCCGCTGAGGGTGGTGATGATCGGCGTGCCGGTGATGACCGCGGTGGTGCGGATCTTGACCTCGTCTTCCCGCGGAGCCGCGCCACTCGGCGTGTTGATCACGAGCTGCAGTTCCTTGTTCTTGAGCAGGTCCACCACGTTCGGGCGGCCTTCGAGCACCTTCAGCGTGCGCTGAACCTTGAGGCCGGCCTTTTCCAGGACCGTTGCCGTGCCGCCGGTCGCGACGAGCTCGAAGCCGAGGTCGGCGAACGTCCGCGCGATTTCCGCCACATGGGGTTTATGGGCGTTGGACACGCTGATGAAGACCTTGCCCTTGAGCGGCAGCGGCGAGTTGGCCGCCATCTGCGCCTTGGCGTAGGCCACGCCGAGGTCGGCATCGAGGCCCATGACCTCGCCGGTGGAGCGCATTTCCGGCGAAAGCAGGATGTCCTGCCCCTGAAACTTGTTGAACGGGAAGACGGCTTCCTTGACTGCCCAATACTTCGTCCAGATTTCCTCCGTGAAGCCGAGTTCCTTGAGCGATTTCCCGGCCATGACCTTCGCGGCCAGCTTGGCCAGCGGCCGGCCGATGGCCTTGCTGACGAAGGGCACGGTGCGGGACGCGCGCGGGTTCACTTCCAGGACGTAAACCACGTCGCCCTTCACGGCGTATTGCACGTTCATCAGGCCGACGACCCGGAGTTCACGGGCCATGGCGTGGGTGTATTCGCGGATCGTCTGGATCGTCTTGGCATCCAGCGTGTGCGGCGGCAGCACCATTGCGGCGTCGCCGGAATGCACGCCGGCAAACTCGATGTGTTCCAGCATGCCGCCCATGACGCTGGTGCCCTGCGACGGGTCTTCGAATTGGCCCACGTCGGCGATGCAGTCCACGTCCACCTCGGTCGCGTCCTCGAGGAACTTGTCCACCAACACCGGCCGGCCGGCGGAGATTTCGAGCGCCGCGTTGCGGTGGAAATAGTCCCGGAGGTCGGCCTCGGAGAAGACGATCTGCATGGCCCGTCCGCCGAGCACGAACGACGGCCGGAGCAGCACCGGATACGTCAGCCGGCTCGCTACGACGACGGCCTCTTCCACCGTAGTGGCAGTCCCGTTCGGTGGCTGCGGGATGTTGAGCTTCGTCAGCATGGCCGCGAAGAGCTTCCGGTCCTCCGCGATCTCGATGCTCTGCGGGGTGGTGCCGATGATGTTGACGCCGTTCTTCTGGAGCCCGAGCGCGAGGTTCAGCGGCGTCTGCCCGCCGAACTGGGCGATGGCGCCCCAGCAGCCCTCGCGTTCGTAGATGTGCAGCACGTCTTCCAGCGTGAGCGGCTCGAAGAACAGTTTGTCCGAGGTGTCGTAGTCGGTGGACACGGTCTCGGGATTCGAGTTCACCATGATGGTCTCGAAGCCGTCCTCCTTCAGCGCGAACGCCGCGTGAACGCAGCAGTAATCGAACTCGATGCCCTGCCCGATGCGGTTCGGGCCGCCGCCGAGGATCATGACCTTCTTCTTCGGGGTCTTGGTCACCTCGTCATCCCCGCGATCGTAGGTCGAGTAGTAGTAGGGCGTGTAGGCCTCGAACTCGGCGGCGCAGGTGTCCACGAGCCGATAGCTGGGCACGAGCCCAGCCGCCTTGCGTTCGGCGCGGATGGCGTCCTCGGTGGTCCCGGTCAAATGGGCGATCTGGCGGTCGGAGAACCCGAGCGACTTGGCCTTGGCGAGCAATTCAACGTTCATGCGGCACTCAAAAAAATCCGGCAAAGGAAACCGGAGGGGGGGCCGGGTGTCGAGGGGCGAGTCGGCCACTCGCCGGGGGCGGGCGCCGGGAAAATTCGCTCCCGGCTGGCGGTCAAATGGGCCAGCCTCCCGGCGCACATGGAAAACCTGGCCGCCAACGCTCCCCCGAATTCTCCGGGGTGGGGGGAGCGCATTCGACGGATTTGTGCCCGCCAGACCGCGGGCGGCGGCTTCATTCCCCAGGTTGACGGCCTACGCTCGCTGGCCGTGCTCGCCGTCGTGTTTTTCCATCTGGATGACCAGTTGGGGAAGCCGGCCGTCGCCGGTGCTGTTGATCAGGCGCTGACCTCCTTGGTGCGCCGCGGTTTCTTGGGCGTGCCCATCTTCTTCGCCATCAGCGCCTTCATCGTCGGGCTCCCTTTCGCCCGCCACCGGTTGCTCGGAGGCCCGGCCGTGGCGACCGGTTCATTCTACCTCCGCCGGCTCACCCGCTTGGAACCGCCCTATGTCATCAACATGGTGTTCCTCTGGCTCCTGGGCGCCGCCCTGGGGCATTGGACACTGGCCGGCGCCGGAACCAGCCTCGTGGCCAGCCTGCTCTACCAGCACAACCTGCTCTTCGGCCATTTCAGCACACTCAACTCAGTGGCTTGGTCGCTCGAAGTGGAGTTTCAGTTCTACCTGCTGGCTCCCCTGCTGACCTTGGTCTTCGCGGTTGCCCGTCCTTGGTGGCGTTGGTTGCTTATCTTGGCGGCAACTTGGTTGGTTGTCGGCCTCCGGGATCCCGGCAGCCGCCGGAGCGAATTGTCCCTGCTGGGGCAATTCGAGGCGTTCGCGGCGGGCCTGCTGGTGCTCGACATTTACCTGACCGGCTGGCGTGGGCGCCTGCCGCAGACGGTGCGTTGGGACTTGGCCGGCCTCATGGGTTGGATCGGCTTTTTCGGCCTCAGCCGGATGGCTGACCCGGAGATTCGTTCGCTGCTGCAAACCCCGTGCCTGGTGGCGGGAATGCTCGGTTCCCTGGGCGGGAAATGGCTAGGCCGATTGTTCGGCAACCACTGGGTCTTCACGTTCGGCGGCATGTGTTACAGCTTCTACCTGTGGCACCAGTTCCTGCTGATGGAGGCGGTGCCCCGCCTCCCTGGCTGGGTGGGGACCGACCAAAATTACTTGGCCCGCTTTGCAGTGACGTCCGCCTTGTTGGTGCCGCCGGTGTTCGTGGTTTGCACATTGCTGTTCATCGGGCTGGAAAAACCCTTCATGCGGCGGGACTGGCCGCAACGGCTGGTCCACTGGGCAAGGACGCTGATTCGCCGCTGGCCGGTGAAGGCGCCTTGAGCCAGCCGGAACTCACCCCAATCAGCCTGCCACCTCGGTTGTTCCGGCGCACAAAACCGGCCGTCACCCGTTCCCGCCCGGACGGAACACGCTGGCGAGGATGACCTCCTTGGTCTTCCACAGCAGCGTCATGGTGAGGGCGACCGGGACCAACGCGAGCAGGAGCAGCAGCCAGGTCTTCACTAGGTCGAACACGACGACGATAGTGAGGAGGGCTTCGGGCACCCGGGGCAGCCTTACCAACGTGAGATAGCCAGCCAGCAGCAGGCCGAGCACGAGCAGGAACCGGTTGTTCCAGCCCACGAAGAAGCGGGTTTCCATGCGTAATGTCTCGTCCGGCAGCATGGCGGCGAGCCGGAGCAACACCTGGTTCAGCGCCAGCAGGAACGTG
>JBIIUN010000190.1:0-8948 GCA_044339945.1 Kapaibacterium sp. (SeqCode) | reverse complement strand
GATTTGGGCGAGGGTCCCGGTAAATTCGAGGGCCATCAGCCCGACCTCCGCGGTGACACTGGCGCTGCGGATGTCAAAGACGACGGGGTGTTTCTGGCTGAGTTCCCAGATGAAAGGCCGCTTCACGTGGGCGGCGGAGAAGGTAAGCCAGAACCGGCGGGAAACTTTGGTGGGACGAGGCATGACAATGGAGAAATACGATTCTGCGGCGGCGCGTTGGCCCGGTTGATACCCCGCGAACCGGGCCGGACCAAGCCTGCGGTTGCCGGGGACAGTGTCCAGATGCGCCCCGCGTCGGCAGCGCCACGGACCGCGGAACCAGGACGAACTCATCCGAGAATTTCCCGCACCTTCTCGCTCAGGCTCTGGATCGAGAAGGGCTTGTGGAGCAGCTCCACGCCGGCTTCCAGAACGCCATGCGGGGCGAGGACGTCGGCCGTGTAGCCCGACATGAACAGGCAGCGCAGGCCCGGCTGGCTCGCCCGCAGGCGTTCGCTCAATTGCCGGCCATTCATGCCCGGCATCACGACGTCGGTGAGCAGCAGGTCGATCGGACCTTCGTGCTGCTCGGCCAATTCCAGCGCCGCCGCCGGCGAGGCCGCCGCCAGGACGCGGTAGCCCTGCTGGGTCAGGACCTTCCGCCCCAGCCGAAGAACCTGTTCCTCGTCCTCGACGAGCAGGATCGTCTCCCGGCCGGAGAGTTCGGCCCGGACCGGCGGGATTTCCGGCTCGGGCGCGGGACCAGTGCAGCGCGGCAGGTAAATCCGGAAGGTCGCTCCCTGCCCAACTTCGCTCTCGACGAAGACATGGCCGCGGTTCTGTTTGACCAGCCCGAACACGATGGCGAGGCCCAGGCCGGTGCCTTTGCCCTGATCCTTGGTCGTGAAGAACGGCTCGAAGATGTGCGCGAGGATTTCCGGCGACATGCCACAGCCCGTGTCGCTCACCGACAACACCACGTAGTCGCCGGGCGCGAACTCCGGGTGGGCGGCCGCCTGCGCCGGTTCCACGGTGACGTTGCCGCTCCGGATCGTGATGCGCCCGTGGCCGGCCATCGCGTCGCGCGCGTTGACGCAGAGGTTGGTCAGCACCTGGTCGAACTGGGTGGGATCGATCTCGACCAGCCACAGGTCGTTGCCGGGCTGCCACGCCAGCTCAATGGTCTCCCCCAGCAGGCGCCGCAGGAGGTTCAGGGCGCGACCGACGGTGTCGTTCAGCCGGAGCACCTGCGGGGCGGCCGTCTGCTTGCGGGCAAAGGCCAGCAGCTGTTTGGTAAGTTCGGCCGACCGATTCGCGGAATCCTGGATCTCGTCGAGGCATTCGCGGGCGGGATGTCCGGACGGCAGCTCCAGCATCGCCAGGTTGGCGTTGCCGAGGATCGTCTGGAGCATGTTGTTGAAGTCGTGGGCCACCCCGCCGGCGAGCCGGCCCACGGATTCCATCTTCTGCGACTGGAGCAGCTGGCCTTGCAACCGTTCCCGCTCCTCTTCCATGCGCCGCCGTTCCGACACATCGGTATGCGTGCCGAACATCAGCAGGGGCTTCCCCTCGGGCGTGGTCGTTATGACCCGCCCACGGTCATGCACCCAGACCCAGTGGCCGTCACGGTGCCGCATGCGGCAGTCGCATTCGTAGTAGGGCAATTCGCCGGAGAAGTGCCGCTGCAATAGCTCGTGGGATTGCTTCAGGTCGTCCGGATGGGTCAGGCGGACCCAGGTGCGGATGTCGATCGGCTCCAGTTCGGCGAGCGTGTAGCCGACAATCTCGGCCCAGCGCTCGTTGAAGACGGTGGCCCCGGATTGCACGTTCCACTCCCAGGTGCCAACCAGCGCCGCATCGATGATGCTGCCGAGCCGCAGGCGTTCGTCGCGCAGCGTGGCTTCCGCGAGCTGACGGCGGCGATTGGCCAGCAGCTGGGCCGCGACCGCCGCCGCCGCGTTGGCAAAGGTCTCCTCGTCCGCCTGCCAGGCCCGCGGTGCGCCGACATGTTCGAAGCACAGCACGCCCGCCAGTTGTCCGCCGACCTGGATGGCGGCGTCCAGCATCGCCGCGATCCCCAGCGGACGCAGGTAGCCCTCGGCAAACTCGGATGTCCGCGGATCGGCGATCGCATCCGTCGCCGCCACCAGGCTGTTCGCCCGCAACGCGGCGAAGTAACGCGGGTAATCCCGGGCCGACAACACCGCCCCCTGGGCGTGGGTTCCGCTGCCCGAGTCGTAGAGCGCCAGGCAGCGGAGCTCGGTGCCGGCGCGGTTGATTTCCCAGATCCCGGCCCGCGCGACCCCGGCGGCCAGGGCGGCTTCCTCCGCGAGCCGCGACCAGCGCGGCTCAGCCGCCGGATCGGCTGTCGCTTCATCAATCACCACCCGGGCGATGGCCTTGGCTTGGGTCCGGGCGCGGACCTCCCGGTTCCGCAGCTCGGCTTCGACCTGTTCCCGGATGCGGATGTCCTCCCGCAATTCCGACGTCCGCCGGGCCACCTGCCCCTCCAATTCCAGCGCATGCCGCGTCAACCGTTTCCGCGCCACCAGCAAGGCCAGGCTCAGCGCCGCAAAGGCCCCGCCCAAGGAGACGGCCGCGGGCCGGAACCACCGCCGGTCCTGCAAGGGCAACGCCCGGACCTGGAAAACCAGCTTCGCCGGCGTCGCATCCGCGTTGCCCAGACCGTCACGGGCCTGCACCTCGATGACGTGGACCCCCGCGGGCAAATGGCCGAGGGCCACACCCTGCTCCGGCCAATCGCCAAAGCCCGACCAGGCGGCGTCATCGATCCGCCAGTTGAACGAATGGCGTTGCGGGCGCGACTTGGGCACAAACCGGCCAATGCCCCGGGCCATGGCACGCACCGCACTCCCTTCGGAGAAGGAATCCGGGCCGGTGACCTCCGTCTCGGGCGGGGCCAGTTGCGACCGCAATTGCAGCGTGCCCCGGCTCGTGCCCAGCCAATACTCGCCGTCGGCGCACCGCAGCACCGCCGTCAGGCCCGCGTCGAGCGGCGGGCTGACATAAGTCGGCGCCGGCCACTCTTTCGTCTGCCACAGCGCCAGGTCGGGCCCGTCGGCAAGCAGCAGCCAACCCGCCGGGTCGAGGGACATGCCCTGGCCAAACCGCAGGGGATGTTGGAGCCACTGGCCGTTTCGTCCCACGAGCACGCCGGCACCGCCGCCGGAATGTTCCGACTCAAGGAAGGCCACGGTGTCGCCCTGCCCGACCGACGCGGCGAACGCGCTGCCCGCCGCCGGGGCCACCGGAGTGAAGGAAAGCGAACTGCCCAAAGGCGATTCCCACAGGCCGTTTTGGCCGAAGAGATAGAGCTTGCCGGCTCCGGCCTGGAGGCCAGGCCAACCGGTGCGCGGACGGGTGGCCGCGATGGGCACCGGCCGCAGCGTCACGCCTTCGCCCCGGCGAATTTCAAACTCAAGCGTCTGCGGATCGAACAGCATGACCCAGACGCCATGGGTCGGATCAGCCGTCAGCGAGGTCAGCCGCCGATCTCCCAATTCCGCCGGCCCATGCCGGGTCCAGCCGCCGGCATCATGGCGAGCCAAGACACTTTTCCCGGCCGGGTCCGCCCCGGCGAACCAGAGCGCTCCCGCGGCATCGGTCAGCACCCGTTCCAAAGCCATCAGGCCGGTCTCGGAAGCCGGGTAGGTCTCCACCCGGCCTAGCTGCCAGCGGGCCACTCCGTCTCTGCCCGCGCCCCAGACACCGCCGGCGGGATCCTCCCGCAGCGGGGCAGCCAGGCCGGCGACCGCGGTCACCGTCCCATTTTCCAGCACCTTGGTCCCCTGGGCGTCGGCACACCACTTCCGGCCGTCTCGGTCCTCCAGCACCGGCGGCGGCAGCTCCGGCCAGGCTTCCCAAGCCCCCGGCTGACCGTCCCACCGGAGGATCGTCCCCTGCCCCACGGACCAGATCGCGCCGTCCGGCGCCGCCTTCAGGTCGCCCGCCTCGAGGCCATGTCCGAACAATCCAACGCTGGCCGGGGCAAACCGGGCATTTTCCCAGCGGGCGAACACAATCCGCTCCTCCGACACGTCCTTGTCCACGATCACGGGCACACCATCCGCCCCAAGGCAGAGCCCAAGGATCTTGGGATCCTTACCGCGGGCGCATTCGGTCCATTGCCCGTCGCGCCCGCGCAGGATTCCTTCGCTGCCCTGCGCGAAGAGGGTTCCGTCCGCCGCCTCGACCATGGACCACGTGTGGTCGCCGGCGGGAAATCCGGGTTCGCGAAACGGGAAAAACCGGTCGCCCTCCCGGACGGCCGGGCCATTGGCAGTAAAGACGAACAGCCGGCCATTGGATTGCTCAAACAGTCCGAGCACGTGTTCGGACGGCAATCCCTCGGCCGTGCGCCAGGTCCGGAATTGACCGTCCTTCAGGCGCGTCAATCCGCCGGCGGCGGTCGCGTCGGGCCAACGGTCGCAGCAAAACCACAGCGCCCCGTCCCGCGTCTCCACGATCCGCCGGACATTGGGCCCGGCCAGTTGGGAATCCGCGCCGTGCCGTTCAAATCGACGCCCATCGAAGGTCCCGGCGCCGCGATCCGTCCCGACCCAAACCTTTCCGGCGGCCGTGACGGTCACCGACCGGACGAAGTTGCTGGGCAAACCGTCGGCGGTCGTGAAGCGCTTCCACGTGTAACCGTCGTAGCGATACACGCCGTCCGAGACCGCGAACCACGCCGTGCCGTCGGCCTCAAAGGCCAGGTCGGCGATGCCCCGCCGTTGCACGCCGGCATCCGGGGCGAAGTTCACCAGCCGCCACTCCGCCTGCTTCGCCAGCGGCACCGGTGCCGCCCCGTCGGCCGCGCGGCCGACCCCGGGCAACATCCAGCCGGCGAGGGCGGCCAGTTGGCAGAGCGCGCGGAATGACGCCGGGGGCATGCGCCGGACGCTAACGAGAGATTCCCGCGCCCGGCAAGCCGCACCGCCAAGACGTTGTTGCGCCGATCGGAGCCGTGGGTTTCGGAAGGGCGCATCGTTTCACCGTGACTGAGCCGGCAGTCGGAGCCCCGCGGTAGCTGCCGACGTGAGTCGGTGGCAGTCGGTTCCCTTGCCGGACGGCTCCGCTACGGACTTCCGTCCGCAGCTACTGCGCGAACCGGCCCCGAGGGCCACGACGAAAAGATGCGCCCGCGGCGGAATCGCCGGCCGACCGGCAATGGACGGCGGAACAAAACCCCGGCAGCGTGGTCCGAAGCTTCGCCATGATCGTCCGCCGCCTGCTCCGAACTTGCTGCCTACTCCTGGTGGGCATCGCCTGGCTCGCCGCGGCGCCGGTCGCGGAGCAACTGCCGAAACCCCTGCGGGCACCGGGCCTCGAAAACCTGTTCCAGGCGACGGACCGCGTCTTCTCCGGCGGCCAACCGGAAGGGGACGAGGGGTTCGCCGCACTCCGGAAACTCGGTGTGAAGACAATCATCTCGGTCGATGGCACCCGGCCTGACGCGGACCGCGCCGCGACGCACGGCCTGCGTTACGTCCATCTCCCGCACGGCTACGACGGCATCGCCGCCAACACCGCCGCGCGCCTCGTCCAGGCCGCCCTGACCGTGGACGGCCCGATCTATGTCCACTGCCATCACGGCAAACACCGCGGACCTGCGGCCGTGGGCCTGATCTGCCAGGCCACCGCGGGCTGGACGCCCCAGCAGGCCGTCGCGTGGCTGAAGCAGGCCGGCACCGCCGCCGATTATGCCGGGCTGTATCGCGCCAACGCCGAGTTCCGGCCGCCGTCGCCAGCCCAGCTCGCCGGTGTCTCCACCAACTTCCCCGCCCGCGCCGAAGTGTCGGGGTTGGTGGATGCCATGGTCGAAATCGACCATCGCTGGGAGAACCTGAAGGCCATCCAGCAAGCCGGCTGGCGCGTGCCGGCCAACCAACCCGACCTCGTGCCCGCGAGTGAGGCTCTGCTGTTGCAGGATGCCTACGCGGAGCTGCTGCGCGGCCACGGGGCGAAGGCAAAGGGCGAGCCATTCCTCGAACAGCTCCGGCAGGCGGAAGCCCGCGCGAAGGACCTCCATGCCCTACTCCAGTTGAAGCCCGGCGCGCTCGACGAGACCGCCGGCAAACAGGCGGACGCGCTCTTCAAGTCAGCCGGCCAAAGCTGCGCGAGCTGCCACCGCCAATTCCGGAATTGAGCCGATTCGGTCGTTGGGGAAACTCCGGCCATGACCATTCCGGACCATTGGGCCGAAGCCCGGCGGAAACGCCGGCTGGGGCAACGCTCCGTCACCGTCCAGCGCTTCGGTTGGTCGAATGTCAGCGCGGCGGATGCCCAGGCGAAAGCCGAAGCTCGGGCGGCCGAGGCCATGGAACGGATCGCGGCCGGCGAAAAGCTGGACCGGCGCGAACGTAAGGTGCCTTACAACGGCGCGGACGGCGTCCCGATCCGGGAAGAGGTGGTGAGCCGCTTCGGGAACGCCGCGGTGACCCGCAATCGTTATGGCGCGTTGTGCCTGAACACGCCGGAGGTGCTGTTCGCGGACGTGGATTTTCCCGAACCCACACGCCCGGGATTGAAGACCAGCACCGCAATTCTCCTGTGGGCCGCCTTGTCCCCGTTCGCAGTGCTGTTCTTCCAAGTCGGTTCCACGTCAGGCCTCGTCCTCATCCTCACGCTCGCCGCCGGCATCGGAATCCGGCTCGCGCTCAGACGCCGACGCCCAACTCCGCAGGTGGCCGCGGAACGCTCCGAGGGGGCGGCCCGCGAACGCATCGCCGCCTTCTTGGCCGCCCATCCCGACTGGCGTCTCGCCCTCTACCGCACGCCCGCCGGCCTGCGGGCGCTGGCGTTGCACCGGCGGTTTCGCCCGGACGAACCGGCGGTTGCCGCCTTCTACGAGGCCATCGGCGCGGACCCGGCCTACGTCCGGATGTGCCGTCACCAGCAGTGTTTCCGCGCCCGCGTTTCGCCCAAGCCGTGGCGCATCGGCATCCGCACCCATCTCGGCCCCCGTCCCGGAGTCTGGCCGATCAACCCGGCCCGGCTCCCGGATCGGGTTCGCTGGGTTGCCGCCTACGAGTTGGCCAGCCGTGGCTATGCCGCCTGCCGGTGTTTGGAGGAACTCGGCCAAGGCCCCCGCGATCCCGCGGCCGAGGCGTTGCGGCGGATTCACGACGAATTGGCCCGCGCCGACTCCGGCCTGCCGATTGCCTAAGGCGATTGACGTCCCGGACGGTCCAACGCGCAGAAACAGTGCAGACGCCGGGCTTGTCCGTCCCCGGCCAGGAGGTTCCACGGCGGCGAGCCCGCATGCCGGCGGCGCGGCGCTGCCAAACACAAAGCGCCGCGAAGGTCTCCCCTCGCGGCGCCGTTCTTGCACACAGAGCGTCAGCTCACTCCACCACGACCACACGGTAATACCGCTGGTCGTTGGGCTGACGGTCATCAATCAGTTCACGCAGCGTGCCCGTGCCCGCGGTTTGCAGCGGCAGGCGTTCCCAGGTCCCGTCGATGGTTTCCTTGGATTCCGCGGCATAGAGCCGGCCCGGCAGCGACCGGAACGTCAGCCGGGTCGCCGGCACCGGTCCCTCGATCCGCCGGACCAGCGGGGCCAGCACCACGTCACCGCGCCGGGAGAGGTTCTGGATCCGGAGATCCTCGGCGGCCGGGGTATCGCTTTCGCGGAACAGCTCGATGGCCTTGAGGTAGTCGGCCAGCGCCTTCTGTTCGCCGCCGTCCGTATTGAAGGTCAGGGAGATTCCGGTGGGCACCAAGTCCAGCCGGCCCGTGCCTTGGGTCAGAGCGAAGTAGCTGTCGCCGCCACCGGCGAGGAAGTTCAGCGTGACGATGCGGAAGGTGCGGTTCGGGTCGCCGACGAGCTGGCCGTTTTCCACCACGAGGTCCTGGCTGTCGTCGGGGCGGATGACCACCAGGTTGCGGAGCCGCTCGCCCGCGAAGCTGATGGCAGTCGGGACGCCGTTGGCGTTGCGCACGTAGGTCATCGGCGCGTTGGTCGGCACGAAGCTGAAGCTCAGGCCGGAGACCTGCGGGAACTGCCCCGGGGTGCCGCTCCCGGCCACGGCCCACTCCATCGTGTCCCGCAACTGCTGGGCGGTGACCGTCACCAGCGAGAGGGTGTTGTTGAAGCGGAGGCTGTTTTCGATGTCGAGCTGGCTGACTTCGCCTTCCTGCTTGCCGACGCGAGGGTTGGCCGGCGGCGGAATCAACGTCACGCTGCCGCCTGAGGACGCCACCGCACCGATGGCATCGCGGATGCCGCCCCCGTTCTTGAGCGAGATCACCGTGGCGGGATCGGTCTGCCGGGCGCGCCAGAGGTTGGCGTCGGCGGTGAGGTCGCCGAGGTTGGTTTCCTCGGTGCGGACGCTGTTGCGGAGCCCGTTGAGGTAAACCGCGGTGCGGCCGAAGCGGTTGCCGTCCTTCGCGTCAAGGATGGCACCGAGCGTGGTCACGGTCTGCAACACGGCGGGTTCGGGGTTGGCATTGCCGGTGTCCGCCACGCCCTGGGCATCGGTGGCATAGGCGCCGCTGCGCGGGTCGAAGCCCGTCAGGCGGCCAGCCTCATCAAAGCTGGCGATCAGGCGGCCGACGTAGCGGTAGTTGGCCCCGGTGTTCACGACGTAAACGGGTTCGCCGGAAGCGGAGGTGAAGGGCACCGGATACGCCGCGGCCGCGGTATCCCCGGACCGGAGCCGATCGCCCGGTTTGGCAAAGGGAGCGTGGGAACCGCCACCGATGATGAGGTCCACGTCGCGCAGCTGTCCGGCCAGCTCAAACTCCCGGGTGAACTGCTGGAGGTGGGCCAACACGATGATCTTGTTGATCCCCCGGGCCAGCAGGACGTCCACGGCCGCCTGGATGTCGGCGGCGAGGTTTTGGGACACGCCGACGTTGCCGGGCGAGGAGATGGCGCGGAGCTCGGTCGTCGTCGCGCCGACGACGCCGATCCGCTGTCCGGCCACGGTGAGGACCGTGCTGCG
>JBIIUN010000191.1:0-8948 GCA_044339945.1 Kapaibacterium sp. (SeqCode) | reverse complement strand
TAATGGCCGTGCACGCCGCGGTCGCCCGGCCGGAGGTTCACCTCTACCACGCGGCCCGGAAACACGAGGCCCGGAAACACGAGGCCCAGTCCGGGGCCCCAGCTGGTGTCCCCGTCGGTGCCGGGCTGGATCACTGCTTCGACCAACGAAACTGACGACGGCAGCGCCCGTTCCGCAAAGCAATGGGCGCCGGCCAAGGCGTAGATCTCTCCCGCCTTGCCCTCGTTTTGGAAGCTGATCCGCTCGGCCCGCCGGGACGCCACCACCCGCCACGCCGGATCCAGCTTCACGAAGTCGTCGCTCCAGAGCAGCTCCCGCCCGGCAGTGGACGGCAGTTCGTCGGTCGCCTCCGTCTGAGGCCAGGCAAAGTCGAGCCGCAGCGTCGCGCCTGCCGGCGGCCACTGCACATCGGGCGCGTGATGGCGGGTGCGTTTCCAGGCGAACCGTTCCCGGGGCTGCCCAATCTCATAGCCGACGAAGCGGAAGGCCGCCGGGTCCGCGCGCAGTTGGTCCACCCACTCCGGCCGGAGGAACGCGTAGTTCGGCTGTCCCTTGAGCCCGCCGATGTCGAACCGCCGGCCGTCAATTTCTACGACCGCCTCGGGCTTCACCCCGCGCAGGAGCGACTCGCCGTTTACCAGGTTGTCGAGCGCCACCGTGGCGGCGTTGGGTTGCAGCCGGATCACCCGGCGGATGAGGCCGTTGTTCAGCTCCAGTTCCCGTCCGTCGGGGCTGACGTTGACGCGGGCCTTGAACGGCGACGGATCAATGAGCCAGTCCACCGGTGCGGCGGCAGCGGCACGGAGGGCGAACAGGGAAACCAGAACCAGGGGAAGGAGCGGAAACTTCATGAACAGGCGTTCGTCGGACCGCGAAACTACACGCCCCATTCACGCGGACTTCTCGGACGCGAATCGCCGCCTCAGGCGAGGACGGCGCGGATGACTTCGCCCTCCACATTCGTCAGGCGCCGCTGCACGCCGTTGTGCTCGAAGGTGAGCTGTTCGTGGTCGAGCCCAAGCAGATGCAGGATCGTCGCGTTAAGATCGTAGAGCGGGTGGACGTCATGGATGGCCTTCTGCCCGAGTTCATCGGTGACGCCGTGACTTACGCCGCGCTTCACGCCCGCGCCGGTGAGCCAGCAGGTGAAGCCATCGGGATTGTGGTCGCGGCCCTGCGCACCCTTCTGGAAGAACGGCATGCGCCCGAACTCCGTGCACCAGACCACGAGGGTGTCTTCCAGCAGACCGCGTTGGCGGAGGTCGCGGATCAGCGCCGCGGCCGGCTGGTCGAGAATGGCGGCGTGCCGGTCGTATTGCTCCTTCAGCTTGTTGTGGCCGTCCCAGTTCAACTCGCCGCCACTCGCGTAGGCGCCGTTGAAGAGCTGCACGAAGCGGACGCCCCGCTCCACGAGCCGGCGGGCGAGAATGCAGTTCTTCGCGAAGCCAGCCTTGATCGGATTCGCCGTATCGTCCGCGCCGTAGCTTTTCAGGATGTGCGCCGGCTCGGTCGACAGGTCGCTGATCTCCGGCACACTGAGCTGCATGCGGGCGGCGAGCTCGTAGCTGGCGATGCGCGCCGCGAGCTTGTTGTCGCCGGGATTCTGCTCCAGGTGCCGCGCGTTCATCCGCTGCAGGAGCGAGCGCGCGGCGCGGTCGGCGGCGGCGGAAACACCCGGCGGCGCAAGGTGGCGAATCGGATCCTTCGCACTGAAGGTCGTTCCTTGGAACGCCGCGGGAAGGAAGCCCGGTCCCCAGTTGTTCGATCCGTTCTGCGGCACGCCCCGCGGATCGAGGATCGAGACGAACGCTGGCAGATCCTGGTTCTCGCTGCCGAGCGCGTAGCTGATCCACGAACCCAAGCTGGGAAAGCCATCCAGCACGAAGCCCGTCGAAAGGAAGTTCTCCGCCGGGCCGTGGGTGTTGCTCTTGCTCGTGAGCGAATGGATGAACGCAAGGTCGTCAGTCAATTCGGCGAGATGGGGGATGAGGTCGGATACCATCTTTCCCGTCTGGCCGCGTGGTCTGAACGAATACTGCGGCTTCGCAAGATTCCCCGCCGGACCTTGGAACGTCACCGAAGGGCCGCCCGGCAGCGGCTTGTCGTCCCACCTGATCAGCTCCGGTTTGTAATCCCAAGTCTCCAACTGGCTCACCGCGCCCGCGCAGAAGATCACGATGACATTTTTCGCCTTCGCCGGGAAATGCGGCGCCCGCGGCGCGTAGGGCTGCGCCGGGTTGATGACCGGCCCGTTTGCGGCGAGCAGGCCGTCGAGGCCGAGCAAGTTGGTCAGCGCGATGGAGCCGAGCGCCGTCGCGGTGCCATTCAGGAAACCACGCCGGTTCAGCAGGTGGCGTCCATGGTCCGAGAGCTGTTCCGCGTGCGGATTCATCGGCCGGAACCCTTTTTAGAGCGGGCCGGCCGCGGTGGTTTCGGCGATCTCTTAGGGGGCGTTGCGGACGGCATGAGGCCCTCGATCCGTGCGCGGTCCTTTTCCAGAAATGCGCGTAGCTGCTCAGCCGTCGGCAGGGCTACTAGGTAACGCGAGACGAAGAGCTTGTTGCTCAGGCCCGTAGCGGCGAACTCAACGTCCACCCGGTCACGCTCGCTGCACAGGATGATACCAATGGGCGGATGGTCGCCGTCCTCGACTGCGTTAGCCTTCCACCAGTTGAGATAAAAGTTCATCTGCCCGGCGTCGCCATGCTGGAAGGCGCGGATCTTCAGGTCGATCAGCACATGGCAGCGCAGGCGGCGGTGGTAGAACACCAGATCAATGTAGTCGTGCTTCCCGCCGACGGTGATGCGCCGCTGCCGCGCCTCGAAGCAGAACCCTTCGCCCAGTTCGAGCAGGAACCCCTGCAGGTGGTCGAGCAACGCGCGCTCCAGATCGGATTCGCGATACTCCGGCCGCTCGGCGAGCCCGGTGAACTCCAGCACATACGGGTCGCGGATGAGGTCGGCAATGGTCTCCTGCGGCTCCTGTGAACGGGCGCGCTGGATGACGGCGGCCTTGTTCTTGGACAGGCCGGCGCGCTCGTAGAGCAGCGTGCCGACCTGGCGCCGGAGCTGGCGCACCGACCAGTTGCCCCTGAGGCATTCGTTCTCGTAGAAGGCGCGCTTCCAAGGGTCTTCGAGCCGGAGAAGCTCCTGAAGGTGTGTCCAGGAAAGACGTAGCAAAACCGCGGCGGAGAGCGGCGTGGGCAATTCGGGGGTCACTGACCCCCGAATTGGAATGAGCGCCTTTGCCAACCGGGATCCGGCTGGCAGCGGCTGCGGCTCGGACTGGGTCAATTCGACCGCCAGCGTTGAAGGGACCGGGGGCAGCTTGGGTCGCTTGCCGGATTCGGGGGGCAGTGACCCCCGAATCTGCGGATACGTCACGTAGAGGGCGCGGCAGTCGCGGAGCGTCCGCTCATCGAGGCCCCTGATGCGCTTCGTCGCAAGATCCTCCGCCACCCGCTCCAGCAGCCGCTCCCCATACTTCGCCCGGTCCCTTCCGTTTTGCTCGAACTCGACGAGATAGGCGCCGACCAGCCAGTTGCGGAGGACCAACGCCTGGTTTACCGCCGCCGCTGCCCGGCCCTGAAGCTCGGCGGTGGCGCCGTTGATCGCCTTGATGAGATGCGTGTAGTTCATGGCACGAACAGAAACTCGTTGCTGTTGAAGAGGGCGCGGCACAACACAGGCAGGCCGTGTTCGCTCACGACCGATTTGGCGTCGGCCAATTCGGCGGCATTGGCCCGGCGGCTGAGCGCGAGCTCGTAGGCCCGGTGGATTTGCCGGCCGACGTCCTCACCCACCTCGGCCTTCACGCGGCTGGCGAACGCCTCGGCCTGCTCGATGGTGAAGCGGCTGTTGAAGAGGTTCAGCGCCTGGATCGGTGTGGTGCTTTCGCGGCGGCGCGCGGTGCTCTGGCCGGCATCCGGGCAATCGAACGCCCCGAAGACCGCCTCGCGTTCGCGCCGGACCTTGTGCGCGTAGATCATCCGGCGCAGTCCATCGCCCATGAAGGATTCGACCGGCTGGAATCCGCTCAGGCCGCCGCGCTGGTTGAACAGGTCGAAGCCGCGGCCATACATCGTCAGGTTCAGTTTCCCGCTGACGGCCAGCATCGCGTCCCGGATCGGTTCGGAATCCAGCCGGCGGGCGGGGAAGCGCCAGAGCAGGCGGACGTCGGAGTCGCGCAGCATCGCGATGGAGTCGGAAGAGTAATCAGCAATCAGTGAGTCAGGGTTCAGTTTCCGCGCGTCAGGTTCACCAGACTGATCACTGATCACTGAATACTGGTTACTTGCCCTGGAACTTTGCCGATACGTCGCCGAGAGCACGATGAGCCGGTGCATCTGTTTCACCGACCAGCCGGCGCGGACGAACTCCGACGCCAGCCAATCGAGCAGTTCGGGATGTGACGGCTTGCCGCCGTTCCGGCCGAAGTCACTCGGCGTGTCCACGAGGCCGGTGCCGAAGTGGCCCTGCCAGATACGGTTCACCATCACCCGGGCGGTGAGCGGATTCTCCGGGCTCGCGATCCAGTCGGCGAGGACGCGACGGCGGTCCTGTTCCGCCGTGTCGCGGTCGAGTTTTGTCGTGCCGAGCACCCTCAGCACCGCTGGCATCACTTCGTCCTTGGGCTGCTCCGGATCACCGCGATGCAGCAGGTGAATCTTGTCCGGTGCGCGAAACTTCCCGGCGAAGGCAAGCCGGCTCTCTTCCGAGGCGCGAATCCGGCCTTCGAGCGACTTCTTCTCGTCCAGCAACTGCGTCGCCTCCCGCACCTCGTCGGGTTTCAGGCCGGCCAGGGTGATCGGCGCCGCCTTGTCGCCCGACGACTTGGTCGCGCGGTCCGAGGCATCCGCCACGACCCTCCATTCGCCCGCAGCGCCGGCCACCTCAACCACGTAATGGGTCGCGAGCCGGTCCGTGAACTCGCCCTTGCGGTCGCGGCCCCAGACGACGCGGTCGATGGTCCGCTCCGCGGGAAACTCCAGCATCACCCAACCGCCGCCGTGCTCGGCCGACATCCAGCTCCGTGAGTTGCCGTATTCGCCGTCGTTCACGAAGCGCAGCTCGTGCCGGTCCG
This sequence comes from Kapaibacterium sp. (SeqCode), assembly GCA_044339945.1. Lineage (GTDB taxonomy): Bacteria > Verrucomicrobiota > Verrucomicrobiia > Limisphaerales > UBA9464 > CAIWAH01. Next base: position 3,865 of record JBIIUN010000191.1, on the reverse strand, counting down.
CCACGACCGTGTCGCCCGAGGAAGTGGCGATGGTGCCGGCGCTGGCGAGCGCCACGTTCACGCCGTTGAGGTCGAACACCTCCAATTCGTCCACGCAGGGTTCGAGATTGTTGGTGGCGCGGACTGTGAACCGCACCCGCTTCGCCTTCACCGGCGGGAACCGGTCCGTGTTCAGGCGAGCGTTTACCGCCGGCCGGGGCGGCGGAACGGACACGAGCGTCTGCCAAGTGTCGGCCAACGCGCCGGCCTCCAGCGTGTAGGCCGTGGCGAGGCGGTCGTTGAAGACGCCCTCGCGGTCGCGGCTCCAGACGATCTTGGCGATGCGGGTTGGCTCCAGCAGCTCGAGCTGCACCCAGCCGCGGCCCGCCGTGTCGGACATCCAGCTCCGGCTGTTGCCATGCTTGCCGTCATTCAGGTGCTCCAGTTTGTGGCTGTCCGAAGTGCGGCTGCCCGACGCGGTGACCTTCGTGCCGAGGCGGGCGAGCGCGACGTTTCGCGGCCGGGTTTCGTCCGTGAAGATCTCGACCTCGTCCAGGCACGGCTCAATGACCCCAAGGGTCGGATGGGGGTTGGCGTCGTGAATGGTGAAGCGGACGAATTTCGCCGTGACCGGGGAGAACGTCTCGACGTTCTCCTTGGCGCTCGTGACGCGCGGTGTTCCCGCGCCCGGACGCGCCATTGGCACGAATCTCGCCAGCAACCGGTCAATCTTCGCGACGCGCGCCTTCAACGCCTCCTCCTCGCGACGCTGCGCCTCCGTCTCGGGCGTGCGCATTTCCCGATCTTCGTATTCCACACCCGCGACGAAAGCCTGCATCGAGTAGTAGTCGCGCGCGCTGATGGGATCGAACTTGTGGTCGTGGCACCGCGCACAGCCGACGCTCAGGCCCAGAAAGGTTTGCCCGAGGTTCACCACGATCTCGTCGAGCGCATCCTGCCGGGCGAGCCGCTTGGAGACATCGTCCGCACCGATCTGGCCGGGCAACAGCACCGAGGCGGTCAGTAGGAATCCGGTGGCCGCATCTTCACCCAGCGCATCGCCGACGATCTGCTCGCGGATGAACTGGTCATAGGGCGTGTCCTGGTTGAAGGCGCGGATGACGTAGTCGCGATACGGCCAGGCGTGCGGCCGTTCCGTGTTCACCTCGAAGCCGTGCGTGTCGGCGTAGCGCACGACATCCAGCCAGTGCTGGGCCCAACGCTCGCCATAGCGCGGCGAGGCCAACAGCTCATCCACGACGCGGTCGTAAGCATCGTGGCGACGATCCCGCACAAACTCCTTCACCCGCTCCGGGCTTGGTGGCAACCCGACCAAATCGAAGCTGACGCGACGCAGCCACCGGATGCGGTCCGTTTCTGACCTTGGCTTGAGCCCTTGCGCCTCCAGGCGTGCGAGGATGAAGCCGTCTACCTCATTGCGGGACCACTGCTGATCCGTTGCGACGGGGGCCGCGGGCCGCGTGACGGGCTGGAAGGACCAGTGCTCCGCCGGGGCAGGTCGGGTGTCCGCCCGGGCGGTCCAGCCCAGCAGCAGGCCCAGCAGGGCAAACGGCAGGTGCAGTCGCTGGCGGATGAATGGAATCATGGAAGGACGCTCCGCATAGAACGCACCAACCGCCCCGGCAACACAAGGCCGCACGCCGGGACGTGCGCGGGCACAACTGAACACCGTGCCCGGAATGGCCGCCCGCAGTTTGCTGCCGGCTTGCCACCGGCAGAGTGACGCCATCATTCGGCTCGAACCGGGAGCTTGTGGGCGCCGTCGCAGAGGATATTGGACCGGGACCATCGCCCGCCAATCCTGCGTTGAAGGCCCTACCGCCGACGGTCACCGGAACCCGCGTCGCCACTTCCGCCGGTAGCAAACCGGCAACCCGTTGTCGGGCCTGTTTTCTGTTTGCTCGCCTCACCGCGGCCGCCGCCTATGCTCGCGGCATGCCGGTCACACGCGCCGAACTCGAAGCCCGCGAACGCCAGTTCCTCGCCCCCTTCGCCCAGCTGAGCGGCGACACCCGGGGGCGCGTCCACGCCGAGGAACCGCCGACCTGGCGCACCCAGTTCCAGCGGGACCGCGACCGCGTCATCCACAGCCGCGCCTTCCGCCGGCTCGAATACAAGACGCAGGTCTTCCTCAACGGCACCGGTGATCATCTGCGCACGCGGCTGACCCACACGATGGAGGTCGCTGCGATCTCGCGGAACATCGCCCGGGCGCTCCGGCTCAACGAGGACCTTGCCGAGACCATCGCGCTCGCGCACGACCTTGGGCACTCGCCCTTCGGCCACCGCGGCGAACACGTCATCGACCAGCTCATGAAGGAGCACGGCGGGTTCGAGCACAACCGCCAGAGCCTGCGCATTGTCGAGGAACTCGAGCGCAAGTATCCGCGCTTTCCCGGCCTGAACCTCTCCTGGGAAGTCCGCGAGGGCCTCGCCAAACACCAGACCCACTACGACACCCCGCCCGGCGGCGAAGACTTCCCGCATCATCAGCCGTCGCTCGAGGCCCAGATCGCCAACCTCGCCGACGAGGTCACCTACTACAGCCACGACCTCGACGACGGACTCGACTGCGGCCTGCTCGACGAGAAGAAGCTGCTCAAGGAGGTGAAGGTCTGGGCGATGGCGGCGCGGCATGTGAAGCGGCAGTTCGGCGACCTCCCCGACGAAAGCCGCCGCTACTACACCATCCGGCAGATCATCGACCAACAGGTCACGGACGTCGTGCTGAACACCGAGGCCGCCATCGCCGCCGCCAAGGTGAAGTCCGCCGATGATGTCCGCGCCTGCCGCCGTTCGCTCGTGCGCTACAGCCCCGAGCGGAAGAAGCAGAACCAGGAACTGCGGAAGTATCTTTACCAGAACCTCTATTACTCCCAGGCCGTGGACGAACCGAACAAACGCGCCATCCGGATGCTCGCCGAGGTCTTCAAGAGCTACCTGGAAAATCCGGCCGAGATGGGCGAAGGCGCCCGCCGCCGCGTGAAGACCGACGGCTTGCACCGCGCCGTGTGCGACTACGTGGCCCTGATGACCGACCGCTTCTGCATGAAGGAGCACCGCCGGCTGTTCGGGCTGGATCTGGGGATTTAGCCAACCTGCGCAGCAATGAGCCCGGAGCGCCGAAGCTACTCCAACGTTTACCGCTGGGTCCGAGACCGCCGATTTTCTCTGGGCGAATCGGCGCTGTCGGTGTGGGAACGGGAATTTTACACCTTGGCGTGGTTCGATTCGCTCGTCGGCGACGGTGGCCTCGCTCAAGGGCTCATCTGCGCCGACTGTGAGCCGGGCCTGATCGTTGAGCTCGTCACGAAGATTGGAGCGCATCAACGGGCGGACCTCGTTTCCCGGTTCATCCAGATGATTCCGGCCGAAGTGCTCGAAGCCGGCGGCCATGCCATTGGCCGGTTCATCTTCGAGTCGCAGCGCTGCGAGGAAGGTTCGCTCACGACGGAACACTACTCCCAGCAGGACGAGTTTCGTCGTCGGATGGTGGAGTTTGCCCGGCAGAATCATGCTCCCGAAGAAGCGTGGCACTACGAGCGACGCTGAGATCCGGGCGTAAAGTGCTGCCGGCGAGACGCCGGCAGCACGTTTCCCCGCTTTGCGTCTTCGCGCCTTTGCGTGAGCCTCCTGCGGAGCCATGAACGTCCCCCGTCCTGAAACGCCGAAGCCGGAGCCTGCCTCCGCGCCCACGCTCGCCTCGCCGGTGACGTGCGTGTGGGGCGTCGGCTCGGAGCGCGCGACGCTGCTGGCGCCGCGCAAAGAAAGCAGTGGCCCCAACCGCTGGCCGGCGTGTCCGCTGACCGCCTGGTGTTCGTGGATGAAAGCGGGGCCCATACGCAGATGACCCGGCGCCACGGGC
>JBIIUN010000189.1:0-8994 GCA_044339945.1 Kapaibacterium sp. (SeqCode) | reverse complement strand
CCTCGACGTCGCTCACGTAAACCCACGCCCGGGGCGCGATGGACACCTGGAAGTCGCCCGGCTGCCCGAACGTTACCCGTGGCCGCAGGTAGGCCAGGTTCAGGCTGCGCGAATCCACCCCGCCGCGACCGTTCGACTCGTGCATCACGCCGGATTCGATGTCCCAGCGGATGCCACCGCGTTCGCCGGCCTTGAATAGGTCGCGCCACGCGTAGTGCAGCTCGGGCTTGTAGCTGGAGTCCTTGAACGGCGCGCTTTCCGCCTGCCAATCCCACAGCGAGGTCTGCGTGTAGGCGAAATACACCTTGCCCAACGGCGGCAGGTGGTTTGGCACCCAGCCGTCCTCGTTGAAGATGCGGTAGCGCAGGCTGAACTGGAACTTCGCGTTCGGCTGGTCGAAGCCCGCGATGAAGTAGTTCGGTTCGTAAGGCTCGAAGTGCGCCTTGAAGAACCGCAGCGCGGAGGATTCCTCGTGAACCGTGGGGGCGGGCGCCGGTTCCGGGCTCATCGTCACGGGCGCGCCGGGATTTGGCGCCGGGGCAGGGGTGACCGGTTCGGCGGCCAAGGCGGCTGGGGTGAGCACGACGCGTGACGGGCCGAAGGCGACTTCGACCGGTCCGTGCGTCTTTTCGGGCAGCGGGCCGGCATATTCGCGCCGCTCGAAGGCGCCGGGCGCCAAGGTCACCCTGCTGGGCTGGCCGGCGCGCAATTGCAGCGCGGCCGGCGCGGACCAGGACTTGGCGGTTACCTCCGTCTCCACCCGCGGGGCAAACTCGAACTCGACCGGCTGGGCGCCGTCGTTGAGGGCGATGACCCACACCTTGACCCCGGCATTGCCCAGCGCGTCGGGCGGCGCGGACAGCACGAGGGAAACGTCGGCCGCACTGCGGATCGTGCCGGCGAGGAGCAGCCCGCCGGCGAGCCAGCGGCGGAGTTGGGCTGTGAGTTTCATGACCGTGCCCGGGACAGTGGCTCAAGTCGGACCGGCCGGGAAAGCCGGAACACGCCGCAAACGCGGATTAGCCTGCGCCAAACCGTGTGGAGCCGGCGGCGGCGGGCCGGGGGCAATCTCGGCCCAAGAAAACGCCGCGTCGGTTGCGGCCTGTCCGCCGGAACATTTCCATGAAATCGAACCTTGGCATTTCTGACCGCGCCTTCCGCCTCTTCATCGGCCTGACCATCCTGGGCCTCGGCATCGCCCTGAACAGCCCGTGGGGCATGGTCGGCGTGATCCCGATGATCACCGCCGGGCTGGGCTTCTGCCCGCTGTATTGCCCGCTCAAGATCAACACGACCGAGAATCCCAACGGCCACTGAGCCGTCCCGCCAGCAGGACTGGCCCATTTTCTGGCCTCCGTGGACTGGTAGAACCCACGTTGGCCCGGCAGCGCGAGACCGGAACTCCCCTCCTCCCTCCCCATCCCGGCTCGCGCTGCCCCCTATCCGGACCTTACCTTCGGCGCGGTGATGCAAGACGCCGACATGCCCGCGCCGACCACGCTCGCCGGTCGCCAGCGCCGACTGGAGGAACAACTTCGTGCGCTCCGGGATCCGCAGGCCCGCTTTGGTTTCCTCGTGGAACGGGCCCGAACCCAGCCGCCGCTACCTGACCCGCTGCGCCTCGACGTTCACCGCGTGGTCGGTTGCCAGGTGAGGCTTTGGGTGGTGCCCGAATTCCAGGACGGCCACTGCCGGTTCCGCTGCGATTCCGACGCGGTCACGCTGCGTGCGTTCGTGGGGGTGCTCTGCGAACTCACCGATGCGCTGCCCCCGGCCGAAGTGCTCCGGCTCGACGCGGCGTTCCTTGAAGAACTCGGGCTCCTGCGCCAACTCGCGGAAAGCCGCCGGGCCACCATTCTGCGGGTCGCCGAGCAAATCCGGGAATTCGCCCGGCTAGCGCCGGTCCCTTCCTCCGGCGCATGAACTCGCTCCCGCCGTTCTGCGACGCGCACAATCACCTGCAGGACGACCGTTTCGCCGGCCGGCAGGAAACGTTGTTGGTTGAAGCCGCGTCCGCCGGCGTCCGCCGGATGGTCGTCAACGGCGCCTGCGAGGCGGACTGGCCCGCCGTCGCGGAACTGGCCCGGAGCCATCCGGCCATGGTGGTGCCCAGCTTCGGTTATCACCCGTGGTATCTCGACGAGCGCACGCCTGAATGGGAACGCGAGTTGGCCCGCCGGCTCGACACGACACCCCGCGCGGTGATCGGGGAAATCGGTCTCGATCGTTGGATGCTGGACCAACCTGAACGCTGGCGCGCCCTGCTTGCCACCGCTGGCCAGGTAAAGCACGAGCCGCCATCACTGGCGGAGCAGGAGTCCGTCTTCCTGCCGCAGCTCCGGCTCGCCGCGGAACGTAACCTGCCCGCCAGCATCCATTGCCTGCACGCCTTCGGCCGGCTGCGCGAACTGCTCGAAGCGAATCCCCGGCCCAAGTGCGGCTGGCTGCTGCACAGCTACGGCGGCCCGGCGGAACTCGTGCCGGTGTTCGCGCGCCTTGGCGCCTACTTCAGTTTTCCCGGCTACTTCCTCCACGAACGCAAGGCCCGGCAACGCGACGTGTTCCGGGTCGTGCCGCCGGAACGACTGCTGGTCGAAACCGACGCCCCGGACCAACTGCCGCCGGCCGGTGGGCAACGTTACCCGCTCGCGGACGCGCAGGGACGGGCGCTGAATCATCCGGCGAACCTGCCGGCGATCTACGCCGGACTTGCCGAGTTTCTGGGGCAGCCCGTCGAGACGTTGGCCGAACGCGTCGCGGAGAATTTCGCCCGCCTGTTCGGCCCGTGACCGCCCGCAATGCAATGTGCCACCGGCTTCCAGCCGGCGGAACCCCAAGGTGGCCCCAACTCGCGATCCGGGAAAGTTGCCCTGTTCGCGGCTGCGCACGGGCGAAGCCTTCGCGGCAAAAGCGGTCACCCAGTCCCCCAACGCCGGGAACTCAATCCGCGTCAGGGGTTCACCGTCGGCCTCCGGCCGAGGACTGCGGCGGGAACCGCCTGCCGCGGACGAATCTCCCGGCGCTTCGCAGTGCGGGACGCCAGGAACTGCCGGCAAGATGCCGGCAGCACTTTGCCGAACCATGCCGGATGGCCCGCTTTGCTTCGCGCGCGCAGCGGTTACCCTTGCGGCGATGCGCCTTGCGCCTTTCCGCGTCGGTTCCGTGCCGTATCTCAATGCCGCCCCGCTCACCTTCGGGCTGGAGCGGGAGATTTCGTTCGTGCCGCCGTCCCAGCTCGCGGTCGAACTGCACGCCGGCCGGCTCGATGCTGCCCTGGTCAGCCTCACCGAGGTGCTGTTCCACGACGGCTACGATTTGCTCGACGGCTACGGCATCGCCAGCGACGGGCCGGTTTACAGCGTCTTCCTCGCGCACCGGCAACCGCTGGAAGCAATCCGCGAAATCGCCCTCGACCCCGCGTCCTGCACCAGCGTCAACCTGCTGCGCGTGTTGCTGGCGGAACGGGGGCTGACGCCGGACTTCGTGCCGTTGGGGCATTACGCCGAGGCCCCGCGGCGCGACAACGTGCTGCTCATCGGCAATCCGGCGATCGAGTTCCAGCGCGCCGGGCATCCCCACGCCGTGTGGGATTTGGGCGCCGCGTGGCGCGAGCTGACCGGGCTGCCGTTCGTGTATGCGCCGTGGGCGTTGCGTCGCGACCGCGACACCGCCCCGCTGCGGACCACGCTGCGCGCCGCCGCGGAAGCGGGGCTGGCCGCTCTGCCGCAACTGATCATCGAGCGTCCCGAGTTCGACGAAGCGACCCGGCGCACCTACCTCACGGAGCGCATCCGCTACCGGTTGGGCGAACCGGAAAAACTCGGGATCGCGAAGTTCAGCGAACTGCTCCGCCGGCACACAGGTCGGCCGGTGTTTGCGCCGAGCTTCAAGTAGCGTCGGCCCCAGGTGCGCCACGATGCCGCAGCATCGGCAGGACCGCCTGCCGTTCGTCCGGTGTTCCTAGGATCGCGACCGAGACTTGGCAGGTTGGCGATTCCGGTGGGATCGTTTGCTGGGGGTAGCGCTCGCCGAGGTAGAGGAAAATGTCCGCTAGCGCATTGCGAATTCTTGGATTTTGACAGGTTTCCCACGCTAGCCGTGCCAATTCCCTCAGGAAGTCATCGCCGAACCTTTCATGACCGGCACGATGTTCCATGACTGCGACACTACCGGCTGATACGACACACGAATCGGTTCCCATCCCATCAAAGGCAATCGTTCGCTGTTCCGGTTTGATGACGGTGCAAGCAACTCGGAAAGCTACGATGATTCGTTCAATGTCTGCGACCTGAACCGGCATCGCTTCCACGTCGTGGGCAGCGCGAGCCAAATGAACGCTACGCCAGAATTGGTCCCGAAATGCGACCACAGACAAACGTCCAATCCCGTCTTGCTGGGTCAGGGTCACACATAGCTCTGAGTGAAACGAAGGTTTGAAGATCGTTCGCAGCGTAGGCCGCTGCGCTAAGCTCCAAGCTGGTTCGATGAATGTCGCGAGCCCCATCGATTGGCAGATTGCCTCAGCTGTATAGTCCTCGAGGCGCATGATGATTATTCCGCTCGCTCGTGATTGCGGTTGGTGACGGACCACTGCTGCAGCGCTCGTCGGAGTTCCTCCACCGGCAGGCCCACGACGTTGCTGAAGGAGCCTTCGATGCGTTCGATGATGAGTTCGCCATGCTCCTGGGCCGCGTAGGCGCCGGCCTTGTCGAGCACGTGCACGCGGCGGAGGTATTCCTCGATTTCGGCGTCCGACAGTTCCCGGAACTTCACGTAGGTCGTGTCGGCCAGCAGGCGCAGCCGCGACGCGGCCCGATGCACGAGGCATACGCCGGTGATCACCTCATGCACGCGGCCGGACAGGCGCCGCAGCATCGCCCGGGCCTCGGCGAGGTCTGCGGGTTTTGCCAGGCCATCGCCGTCGAGGAAGACCAACGTGTCGGCGCCCAGCACGAGGTGGTTCGGATACTTTTCCGCGGCCGAGAGTGCCTTGCGTTCGGCATTCACCTCGCACAGGCGGCGCGGCCCGAGGGTGAGGTCGTGCAATTCGGTGGCGTAGCTGGGGGCCACGTCGAATTCCGGCACCAGCTCGCGGAGCAATTGGACGCGGCGGGGCGACTGTGAGGCGAGCAGGACGGGCGGCAGTTTCATGCGGGAGTTTCCAGCGCGGCGTGGAAGGCGGCCAGCTTCGCGGCGAAGGCGGCGTCGGGGAGAACGGGCTCGGCGGCGTCCACCGCGATGGATTCGGCCAGCTCAATCCATGACTTGCAGCCGGCGTAGGCGGGCAGCAGCGGCAGCTCGACGGTTTCGGGCAGACGGCGCACGCGCAGGGCGAGCGCAAAGATCGCCTGTTCGCGGCCCCAGTCGAAGCGTTCGGCGATCACCTCGTCGCGCCAGATGTGCTGGCCGCGCAGCCGTTCGGCGTAGGCGAGCGAGGTCAGCTTGTGCCAGGCCACGACCTCGGCGCAGTAGCGAAGCCGGACCGTTTCCGCGGGCGACGCTTCGGCCGCGAGTTCGTCGTAGCGCAACTGGGCCGCGGGCAGGACCCGTTCGCGCTGCTGGTGAAAGCGGGTGGGCAGCAGGAGAAATTCGCGCTGCTCGACCTGAAACCCGCCGGGTCCCTCCGCTAGACCGCCCTTGCGGAGGATGAGGATCTGTTCGCCGCGCCCGAGGGCATCCACCACCACGGCCCATTCCTTGAAGGCGCTGCGCATGGCGGGAGCGGACCGGCGTCCCGCTCAGGACGCGATGGTGTTCATCTCGACCGGCTCGACGCTGACGCCGAGCTTCTTCAGCCACTTGAGGCCGGAGGTCACTTCGGCGGGTTCGCCCTCGATTTCGAGGCAGAGGATGCCGACCTCGTCGGAGACGCTGGCCTGGCGCACGTTGGTGACGAGCGCGAACTTGTGGCCGAGCTCCCAGATTACCGGCCGCTTGATCAGCTTGGTCGGGTAGGTGAGCCAGACGCGGGTGTGGGCCGGCAGGGCGGGCGGGCGGGCGGCGGGAGCGGCTTTCTTCTTGGCGGCCATACGAAACGGGGACTTGGGTTGCGACGGGAACGGTCGACGCCTAGCCCCCGGCGATCGCGGGGATGATGCTGATTTCGTCGCCGTCCTTCACGGGCGTGTCGTTGTTCTGGAGGAAGCGGATGTCCTCCTCGTTCACGTAGACGTTCACGAAGCGGCGCACGTTGCCGGCCTCATCCACCAGGCGTTCCTGGATGCCGGGGAACTGGCGTTGCAGCTCGGCGATGGCGGAGCCGACGGTGCCGGCAGGAACTTCGACCAGCTCCTGTTCGTGGGTGAGCTTACGGAGCGGCGTGGGAATACGGACTTTGGCGGCCATGTTGAAAACGTGTTGGGCGAAGTGTTGGGGAAAGCCACGGTGAGGCAAGCCCGGCTTTTGGCTGAAACCACCTCTCGGCACGGTTGCCGCAGTGCCGGTCTGCTGCTATGGCAGACCCATGAGCAAATGGGTGGCATGTGATCAGGATATCCTGGGCGGAGTGCCGGTATTCAGGGGAACCCGGGTGCCGGTCCAGACGCTCTTCGACTACCTGGAGCGCGATTACTCCCTCGCAGAGTTCCTGGAGTGTTTCCCGACGGTTTCCCGCGCGATGGCCTGCGCAGTCTTGGAGGACTCCGAAGCTGCTCTACTCGCGCCGGCCGCATGAAAGTCCTGCTCGACGAATGCGTGCCCTGGCCGCTCCACCGCGGCCTGGCGGGACACGACTGCACCACGGCCCAGCGCCAAGGCTGGTCGGCAGTGAAGAATGGAGAATTGCTGCGACTCGCTGAAGAGGCAGGCTTCGACCTTTTCGTTACGTCGGATCAGGGAATCCGCTACCAGCAAAATCTGGCCGGACGACGGATCGCGATCCTTGAACTTTCCACCAACGATCTGCGCAGGCTCCAGCTGAGTCTGCCCGTGATCGTAAATGAAATGATGACGCTCAGGTCGGGCGAATACAGGCGCCTCGCGGTTCCATGAACTGAAGAAACTGGACTTGCCGCGTGGTCTCAATCGCCGCCGGTTCGGCCTGGCGCACGGTCCGGATGGCGTCGACTGCGGTCATTCCATGGCGGATCAGGTAGGCGGCCAACATGGTCCCGGTCCGTCCGAGGCCGGCGTGGCAGTGGACCACCACAGCGCCCCCGCTGGCGATGATGCGGTCGGCAAATTCGACGAAGGCGTCCACCTGTTCTGCCGTAGGTGGCCAGCCGTCCGGAATCGGCAGGCAGAGAAAACCGAGACCCGCGGTGGCATATACTGTCCGGTCGGACGGCGAATTGACGAGCGACACCACAGCGCGGATGCCGGCGCGGTGCAGAAGTGGCAGGTCGTCCTCGAAGGCATCGACCGCCCCACCACCAGCCAGACGGCGTTCGGGGTGCAGGAACGGAAACGCCATGCCCGCGAGTTTGCCGGGAATGACCCAATAGACGGGGGCGGCGGAATTCATTGCCTGGTTTCCCCGTCACTTCGGAAACCGTTTGTCCGGATACTTCGGTGCGGGCGGGACGGGACGCGGGTCCTTCGCGATGAGTTCCTGGAGATGCTTCACGGCGGCTTCGAGCTGCGCGTCGCGGCCGTTGAAGGTGGAGTGCGGCAGGTTGTCCACCACCACGTCCGGGTCCACGCCGTGGCCTTCGATGAGCCACGCGCCTTCGGGTCCGTAGACGCCGATTTCGGCGGCGGTCGCCATGCCGCTGTCCACGAGCCAGCGGCGGGAGCTGAGCCAGATTTCGCCGCCCCAGGTGCGCGTGCCGATGACCTTGCCCAGCCCGAGCCGGCGGAAGCCCTCGGCAAACGCCTCGCCGTCGCTCGCGGTGCGTTCATTGCAAAGCACAACGACGTGGCCACGGAAAGCCTGCTGCATGTTCCAGGTCGGGTCGCCCACGCGCGGTTGCCAGAAGAACCACGCCTTGCGGAGCAGCCGATTGAGGATCCACGAGTCGATGTTGCCGCCGCGATTGTGGCGCACGTCGATGATCAGGCCCTGGCGGTTGAACACCGGGTAATACTCGCGCGCCCACTCGGCCATGTTCTCCGAACCCATCGCACGCAGGTGGACGTAGCCAATCTGGTTGGTGCCGAGTTCCTCCACGCGGCGACGGCGGGTGAATTCCCACTCGTCGTAGCGCAGTTCCGCGTCGGCATCGGTGCTCACGGGCTTCACCGTGACCTGCCGGAGGGTGTTGGTGCCGGCGGATTTCACCGTGAGCAGCACCGGTTTGCCCGCCTGGTTGCGAAGCAATTGGTCAAGCTGCGGGACGGACAGCGTGGGGCGGCCGTTGACGGCGGTCAGCACGTCGCCGGGGCGCACGTCCACGCCGGGCCGGCGCAGCGGGGACAGTTCGTCGGGATACTCGGGATCGGTCTCGAAGAGGTGCTCGACGCGCCAGCCGCCGGCGGCTTCGTCGCGGGCGAAGCGGGCCCCTAGCGAAGCCGGCTTGATCTGGTCGGGACCGTCGCGGTCGTCGCCGTAACGCACGTAGATGTGGAGCGTGGACAGTTCGCCGACCATCTCGGCGATGATCTCGTTGAGCTCGTTGCGTTCGCTCACGCGGTCCACCAGCGGCAGGTATTTCTGGAGCACGCCGCGCCAGTCGAGGCTGTGCATGCCGCGGTCGTAGAAATAGTCGCGCAGCATCCGCCAGGATTCGGTTAAGATCTGGCGCCATTCCTCGCGCGGCGTCAGGGCGAAGGTCCAGCCGTCGAGGTTGAACTTATCGTCGAGCTTCGCGGGTGCGCCGGCGTCGCTGGCGATCACGTAGAAGTTGTCACCCTTGCGCACGAGCAGCTTCTTGCCGTCGCCGGCGAGTTCGTAGCTGGTGAGGTCTTCGACCAGTGACTTGGCCTTGGGCACCTTGGCGGTGATCTCCAGCTGGCGCAGGTGGTTCTTGGCGTTGAAGCCAGTGTCGCGCGCCACCCAGAGCAGGTGTTTGGCGGTGACTTCCAGGTTGCTGTAGTTGCCCGCAGTAACGGGGACTT
>JBIIUN010000188.1:0-9033 GCA_044339945.1 Kapaibacterium sp. (SeqCode) | reverse complement strand
GAGTTCATGAAGGAATATGTGGGCGACCCCAATGAACGCCTCCGGAACCTGTTCGATCCCCGGAACCCGCTGATGTCCGGCGTGGTGCAGAACCAGGATTCCTACATGAAGGGAAAGATCGCCCAGCGCGCCTACTACGACAAGGTGCCGGCGGCGATCCAGGAGGCGATGGACCTCTTCCACGCAAAGACCGGTCGCCGCTACCGCATGGTGGACTGCTACAAGATGGAGGACGCGGAATACGCGCTGGTCGGCATGGGCAGCCTGATGGAAACGGCCCAGGCCACGGTCGATCTGCTCCGCTCCAACCACGGGCTCAAGGTCGGCGTGGTCCACGTGACCAGCTTCGCCCCGTTCCCGGCCACGCAGCTCGTCGCCGCGCTCAAGAACGTCAAGGCGTTCACCGTGATTGAGCGCATGGACAATCCGCTCGCCCAGTCGAACCCGCTGGTGCAGGCCATCAAGGCTTCCTTCGCCGACGCCCTCATCGGCCTCAGCTACGGCTCGAACGGCGAGCAGAAGTATCCCGAGGTCCATCGCCTGCCGAAGATCTACGCCGTCTCCGCCGGCCTCGGTTCCCGCGACATCCGCGCCGGTCACTTGGCGGGCATCGTGAACAACATGCTCAGCGACAAGCCGCGCGAATTCGGCGTCGTCGGCATCAAGCATGAGCTGGCCATCCCGCCCGGCGAGGATCCCGACATCCGCCCCGGCGGCGCGTTCTCGATGCGCGGCCATTCGGTCGGCGGCTTCGGCTCGGTCACGACTAACAAGCTCATCGCCTCGTTCGTCGGCGAGCTCTTCAACCTCTACGTGCAGGCGTATCCAAAATACGGCTCCGAGAAAAAGGGCCTGCCCACGACCTACTACCTGACGGTGGCGGATGACCACATCCGCTCCCACAGCGAGCTGGAGCACGTCGAGTTCATCCCGTTGAACGACGTCAACGCTTTCAACCTCGGCAACCCGCTCGCGGGCATCGCGGATGGCGGCAGCGTCTTCATCCAGAGCCACCATACGGACCCGAACAGCGTTTGGGCCGAGATCCCGCCATTCGGCCGGAAGCTCATTCGCACCAAGAAGCTCAAGGTTTACTACCTCGACACCGTGAAGATTGCCCGCGAGATCGCCACCGATCCCGACCTCCAGCAGCGCATGCAGGGCGTCGCGCTGGTCGGTATCTTCATCAAGGTGACGCCGTTCGCGGCGCGCTCCGGGATGGATGAGGACACCGTCCTCGGCGCCGTGGAGAAATACATCCGCAAATACTTTGGCAAACGCGGCGAACACGTCGTGCAGGAAAACCTGGCCTGCGTGAAGCAGGGCCTGAAGAACGTGCAGGAGATTCCCGCCGGCATCATCAACGCCGCCGACGCCGGCCTGACCAAGTCCACCAGCGACGAAATGGTGTTCGCGAAGTAATCCGCCCCGTTTTCAATTCAACCGCTCAACGCCTCCAAGACACTCATGAGCACCGAAACCGCTCCCGCGCCGACTCAGCGCCTCAATACCCGCCCGATCACCGACGACGTCCTGAACGTCGCCGACTTCAACGAACGCATCGTCGGCGCCTATAATGACGGCTCCGCGGAAATGGGCCTGCCGGCCGACCTTTCGACGGCCCGCTCCCTGATCACCGCCGGCTCCGGCTCCCTCCGCGACTTCTCCTACATCGCCCCGGAGATTCCGCTGCTGAACTCGGAGAATTGCGTCGCCTGCATGGCGTGCGTCACCGAATGCCCCGACACCGCGATCCTCGGCAAGGTCGTGCCCAAGTCCAAGCTGGAGGCCGAACTCGCCGCGATTCCCGACGAGGCCGAGCGCGAGCACTATCGCAAGCAGTTCGGCAAGACGACCAAGTTCTGGAATGTCTACGAGAAGAAGGGTCAGGAACCCGGCTACTTCGGCATCTTCGTCGATCCGACCAAGTGCAAGGGCTGCGCCGAATGCGTGGAGGCTTGCGGCGACCACGGCGCCCTCGCGATGCTCAAGAAGGAAGGCAGCGTCCTGCCGCGCTTCCAGAAGACGTTCAACTTCTACCGCAAGCTGCCGGAGACCCCGAAGCAGTTCATCAACGAGAAGCTGCTCACCGACATGATGCTGGCGGACCGTTCGCTGCTCTACGTCGGCGGCGCCGGCTCCTGCATGGGCTGCGGCGAAGGCACGGCGCTGCGCATGATGCTCGCCGCCACCGGCTTCGTTTACGGCAAGGAGAACATCGGCATCCTGAACTCGACCGGCTGCTCGACCGTTTACGCCTCCACGTATCCCTACAATCCCTACCTCGTCCCCTGGTCCAACTCGCTGTTCGAAAACAGCCCGACCTACGCCATGGGCGTGCGCGCGCGTTGGGACCAGATGGGGTGGAAGGACAAGAAGCTCTGGGTCATCGGCGGCGACGGCGCGATGCTCGACATCGGCTTCCAGGCTCTGAGCCGCATGCTGGCCTCAGGCATGAACATCAAGGTGCTCATCCTCGACACGCAGGTCTATTCCAACACCGGCGGCCAGAGCTCCACGGCCACCTTCATGGGCCAGAACACCAAGTTCTCCGTCCACGGCAAGGCCATCCCCGGCAAGACCGAACGCCGCAAGGAAATCGCTCAGATTGCGATGATGCACCCGAACACGTTCGTGGCGCAGACCTCGTGCGCGATGACCAACCACTTCTACAAGGCCATCATGGCCGCCAACGAATACGATGGCCCGGCGGTGGTCAGCGTCTACACCACCTGCCAGCCCGAGCACGGCGTCGGCGACAACATGGCCATGCACCAGTCCAAGCTGGCCGTGGACACGCGCAGCTTCCCGGTGCTCATGTATGACCCGCGCAAGGGCACGAAGATCGCCGAACGCCTCAGCCTCCAGGGCAACCCGGCCACCACCGAGGACTTCTACGTCGAGCCCAAGACCGGCGAGGTCTACGACTTCACCATGTTCGCCCGCAGCGAAGGCCGCTTTTCGAAGCATTTCGACAAGGACGGCAACCCCAGCCCGACAATCCTCGCCGCCCGGCAGGAACGCCTCGAAAACTGGCAGCTCTTGCAGGAGTTGGCCGGTCTCCGCTGACGATTAATCCGGCGATGGGGCGAACGTGATTCGCCCAATAAATCGGGGCCTGATGCTTGGCATCAGGCCCCGATTGTCTTTCCCCGCCACCCTTCGCGTGGCGACAGCTCGCTGGCACGGATTTCGGAAATCGCCGCTCGCTTCGTGGATTTTGGACTGAGAAGCTGACCCTCACAGGATGCAAAAGCCTAACTATCAGTTCGAAAAGCGACGCCGGGAAATGGACAAGAAAGCCAAGAAGGAAGAGAAGCGCCGCGCCAAGCTGGCCGCTGAGAGGTCCGCCCCCAGCACCCCGGAGACGCCGGCCGAACCC
The DNA here is from genome assembly GCA_044339945.1 of Kapaibacterium sp. (SeqCode). Lineage (GTDB taxonomy): Bacteria > Verrucomicrobiota > Verrucomicrobiia > Limisphaerales > UBA9464 > CAIWAH01. Next base: position 5,651 of record JBIIUN010000188.1, on the reverse strand, counting down.
GCAGTGGTCACGACCGATCCGGCCTGAGGCTTGGGTTGCGACCGGCTTGGGGCCGGCCGCGAAAAAGCCGGCGTCCCGCCGCGGATACGGGAGCGCCGGCTGGGATTGCCGATTACTTCTTCTTTCCGGAAGCCGCCTTCTTGTCGGCGACGACTTGGCTTTTCTTCTGGGCGGCGGAGGAGGCCGCGGCGTTTTTCTGCGAGGATTTCTTCTGGTTTGCCTTCGGGGAACGGTCGCCCATGGATTTGATATGGTTCGGTAGTTAATGCTGCACCTGCGGAATGTCAGTTTCTCCGAAGGGACCGCACAGTGGACCGCTCACGATGCCGATGTAAACGCTGGGCGTGGATTTTCCTCTCGGCTTCTCGTCTGCCGAATTGCCTCAGTGAGGCTGCCCAAGGCAACTTGTCCTCCGATGGAAGAACACGGAGAAGAGCAGTCCGGGAACCCGGGAATGCCGGACCCAGATTTTGATCCGGCGTTGTTTCTTGTTTGGCGTTCGCCACGGTTTGGCGGGGCGAATCCTGAGCCAATGGCCAACCCAGTCTGGGATTGGCTGATTCGAACCGGCCTGAATGCCTACCAGGCCAACGAGCGGCTAGGTGGCCCCGATTCATTCGATGCCGGACCATGCTGGTCTTTCGATCGGTTTGGCCGGAGCTCGACCTTGTTGGCGGATGGCCGGCTAGTGCTAATTGGGGGTGAGCATGAGGACTCCTACGACTCGGATTTCTGCATCTACAATGACGTGGTGGTTCGCCATCCGGATGGCCGGTTGGAAGTCTTCGGTTACCCCAAGGAGGTTTTTCCCCCGACAGACTTTCACTCGGCAACGCTGGTCGGTGAGCGGGTGATGCTGATTGGTAGCTTGGGTTACGCTGAATCGCGGCGTCCGGGCGCGACCCAAGTGCTCGAACTAGACATTGCAACGATGGCGATTCGAAAGGTGGCAACTCACGGAGTCTCGCCTGGCTGGATTCATGGTCATTCCGCTGAGTTGGCAGCGGACGGGTGCTCGATCACGGTGCGGTCAGGCCGATTGGACCAAGGGGAATCTCACCGATCCCTCGTTGAGAACATCGATGATTGGCGCCTGCACCTCTTCGATGGTCGCTGGGAACGATTGACGGAACGTCGCTGGTCCCGTTGGGAAGTGCGACGAACTGACAACCAACGGAACCACCTGTGGAATTATCAAACAGCACTGTGGGACAGGGATTTTGGACTGAGTCGGAAAGTCAGTGGCTTCATGAATTCGGCCGCTCCATCGCTGGATCCGGACGTGGTCAGGGAGATCGCGGAATCCTCCGGCGTGAACGCCCTTGAGCGGGAGATTGGTAGGGCGCCCGATTTGGAGCTGTTTGCCCGCCGTTTTCGACCCTCGATCCCGCATTTGGTCCTTCCGGAGAGGGAAGGGGAGCACGAGGTTTATCGGAATGAGGTGGCCGGCGTGGTTGTTCGCTACGTGAACGATGGGAGGTCGGTGCAGATGACGGTCGAAGGCGAACTTCCCGCCCCAGTCGTCGAGCAACTCGCACGGGAGTTGCAGGCGGCGATGGCAGGACTGGAGAATGCGGACTGCGGGCTCTGGGAGCTATGACGACCAAACCCTCGGATACGGCTGAGCCAAATGTGAGTGGGAGATTACCCGCCCACCTCGACGCCCGGCACCACTGGGCTCTACCACGTTGCCATCCTCTATCCGACACGAAAGGAGCTGGCTGATGCCCTCCTCCGGGTGCTGGCGGCCTAGCTGGAATCGGACGGTGCGGCCGACCACGACGTGACCGGTGAATGCTCCCTGCTGAAGGCCATCGACGCCGTGCTGAATCCGTCTCCTCCCGCCAAGTAGGTCGGCTCAGCCTCCGCGTTTCCGGCTGATGGTGACGTCCGGCCGATACATCACGCGCACCAGCAGGTCGCCCCGCCCGCCCCGAGCCTTGGGCAGCCCTTCGCCTTCGAGCCGGATTTCTTCGCCGCGCGCAATGCCGGCGGGAATGGTGACCCGCAACCGGTTGCCGGTGGGGCCGGGCACGAGTTCGGATCCGCCTTGGGCGGCCCGCTTGGCCGGGATCTTGAGATCGCAGCGTAGGTCCGAGCCGCGGACCTTGAAGCGGAAATCGGGCCGGGCGCGGACTCGCACGATCACGTGCCCCCCGCTGAAGCGGCCTTCGCGCCGGATGCGGAAACGGGCGCCCGGCGCGGTCTCCGGCGGAATCTCCAGCGGATAGGTTTCCGGACCGTCGGGATTGCCGGGGTCGTTGACCCGGACTTCCAGGGTGGCGCCCCGGAATAATTCCTCGATCCGCAGTTGGACATCCTCGGCAATGTTCTGGGACGCCTTCGGGGCGCGGGTGGTGGGCTTCGGTTTGGGCGCCGCGAGGGAATCGTCGTAGGCTTGGCGCAGCGCGGGATCGCTCAACGTTTCGTAGGCGGCGTTGAGTTCCTGGGTCCGCGCCACCGCGTCGGCGGAACCGGCGTTGAGGTCCGGGTGATGCCGCTTGGCGAGGATGCGGTAGGCCTCGCGCACCTGCTCCGCCGAGCAGCGGCGATCGAGTCCGAGGACGGCGTAATGATTGGCGGGCGCGGGCATCTTCCGGGCGGCTACTGAACAGCGAAGCGGCGAAGGCGCGAAGGAAAATTCCACCCCTGCGCCGCCAGCGGCTTCTGCCTCGTCGTGACGAGTTCCGATCTCAGAGCAGGTCGAACAGCAGGGCCTCCGTGGGTTGGCTGGCAGTGAACGTGAGCGCGCCCGGCGTTTCCGTGCTCGCGCCGTCGCCGGTCTGCAACGCCGCGCCGTTGAAGGTGACTTCGCCGGCGGCGATTTGGAGCCACGCGCCGCGGCCGGGGCGCAGTTCGTGGGTCACTGTCTGGCCAGGTTGCAGGCGCAGGCGGTAGATGTCGGCGTCCTGATGGATGGTCGCGGATCCTTCCCGGCCGTCCGCTGAGATGACGAGCACCTTGGGCGCCTGGTCGTGTTCCGGCCGCGGATGCCATTCCGTGTAGCTGGGCTCCAGCCCGCGTTGCCGGGGAAAGAGCCAGAATTGGAGAAAGTGCGACGTCTGGTCGGGCAGGGGATTGAACTCGCTGTGGCTCACCCCGCGCCCGGCGCTCATGAGCTGGATCTGGCCGGGCTTCAGGATGCGCCCGTTGCCGAGGCTGTCGCGATGTTCCAGCGCGCCTTCCAGCACGTAGCTGAAGATCTCCATATCGCGGTGCGGATGCGTGCCGAAACCCTGGCCGGCGGCCACTCGGTCGTCGTTGATGACCCGGAGCGTGCGGAAGCCCATGTGGGCCGGATCGTGGTAGTCGGCGAACGAGAACGTGTGATGGGAATTCAGCCAGCCGTGGTCGGCATGGCCCCGTTCGTTGGCTTTGCGAATTTTCATTCCGACCACGCTAGAAGGCGGGCGGTGGTTCCGGAAATGCCGAGTTCCGTGGCTGAGGATGCGCGCGCGGCATGGTCCGCGACTCAGAGCACCACTTCCGTCCCCACGCCGGCGTCGGTGAAGATTTCCAGCAGCATCGAATGGGGCACGCGGCCGTCCACGAACTGGACCTTTTCGACGCCCGTTTTGATGGCGGCCACGGCGCTGTCCACCTTGGGAATCATGCCCTTGTCCACGACGCCCGCCCGTTTCAGGTCCGCCACTTCGCTGGTCTGGAGATGGGTGATCAACGTGGCGGGATCCTTCGGGTCGCGCATCAGGCCGGGCACGTCGCTCATGAAGACCAGTCGCCGGGCCTTGAGCGCGATGGCGGCCTGGGCGGCGGCGACGTCGGCGTTGCAGTTGTAGATCTTGCCGTCCTCGCCGCGCGCCGTGGGGCTGATGACCGGGGTGATGCCGCGGGCGATGCAGTCCAGCAGCGGCGCGGTGTTCACGCCGGTGACTTCCCCCACGTAGCCGATGTCGAGCTTCTGGCCGGGTTTCTCCTTGTCGTCGAGCCACAGCTTGCGGCAGGTGAAGATGTCCGAGCCGGCGAAACCCTGCGCCACGCCGCCGAGCGCGTTGATCGCGGCAACGACCTCGGGATTGATCTCCCGCGACAGCACTCGCTCGACGACTTCGACCGTCGCCTCGTCGGTCACGCGCTGGCCCTGGATGAAGTTCGCCTTCAGGCCCGCCAGTTCCATCGCGCGGGTGATGGCCTTGCCGCCGCCGTGGACGACCACCGGGTTGATCTCCACCGCCTCCAGGAAGACCACGTCGCGGGCGACACCATTGCGGACCGCCGGATCAGGCGAGTCCATGAACGAACCGCCGTATTTCACGACGAACGTGGCGTGGTTGAACTTCTGGATGTAAGGCAGCGCCTCCAGCAGCGTGGCGGCTTTCGAGATCAGGTCTTGCATCGGCGGGCGGAGGTTTCGGCCGACGGTGCGATGGCGTCAAGAATCCCCCTCGACGCCCGCAAAGGTGCCCCGGCAGGCTGAAGCCATGAAACCGCGCAATCCCCGCCGCATCGCCGTCACCGGCGGCATCGGCTGTGGCAAGTCGGCCACGGGCGCCGCGCTCCGGGCATTGGGCGTGCCGGTGCTGGACACCGACGAAGTCGCCCATGCACTGCTGGCCAACGATGCCGACGCCAAGGCGGCCATCCGGGAGCGATTCGGCGTCGGCGTGTTCGCGGGTGACGCGGTGGATCGCAAGGCGCTCGGGCAGGTGGTCTTCGCCGAACCCGGCGCACGCAAGGACTTGGAAGCCATCCTCCATCCGCGCATCCAGGCGCAGACCGACGCTTGGATGGTGAGAAGGCGTTTGACCTGTGCGTCTGCGTGGCGTGTTCGCCGTCCACGCAGCGGGCACGGTTGCGGGAACGCGGCTGGAGCGACGCGGAGATTGACCGGCGCAACGCCGCCCAGTTGTCGGTGGACGAAAAGATCAAGCGAGCCGATGTCGTGATCTGGACCGACGGGGTGATGGAGAACCATGAAGCGCAGTGGCGCGCGGTGCTGGGATAGTTGTTTGAAACCGACACCTCGTCCTGCCGCCGCGCCAGCGTCTTGGAGTGCGGCTGCGGAGCGGAGCGAAGCTGCAGCTTTGGGCCTGGAACCAAACTGCCTAGTAGCGCGACGGTCGGGGCGACGTTGGGTGAAAAGCGGTGGGGCGCCACGCGCACTGCAAGACGCTGCCGCGCGAGCCTTTCGCACGACCGCCGTCGGAACTCAGTTCGTCGCCACGACCACTTCCACCTCGGCCTTCTTCAGCGCCTTCCCGATTTCCGCGGGCACCGGCTTGTCGGTCACCACGATGTCGATCGCGTCGAGGTCGCAGAGTTGGCTGATGGATTGGCGGCCGAATTTCGACGAGTCGATGCAGAAGATGACCCGGCGCGCGGCGTGGATCATCGCCCGCTGCATGTCGATGAGCAGGCCGTGGGAATTGCTGATGCCGTCGGTCGTGATGCCGCCACAGCTCATGATCGCCACGTCGGCGCGGATCTTCTGGAACGCCTCCACGGCCAGCGGCCCGACCAGCACGCCCAGCCGCGGATAGATCACCCCGCCGGAGACCACGACCTCCAGCTTGTTGGCGGCGGCGAACAGGTTCGCGACGGGCAGGGAATTGGTGAACACCTGCGGCGCCTTCGGTTCCAGGTAGCGCGCGACGTGGTAGCAGGTCGTGCCCGCGTCAATGATGATGGTCTGG
>JBIIUN010000187.1:0-9061 GCA_044339945.1 Kapaibacterium sp. (SeqCode) | reverse complement strand
CGATGCCGGGGAGCGTGACCTCGCCCTGAAGCGCGCCGTCGCGGGCGAAGAGCTTCACCTGGCTGCGCGCGTCGCGGAGGTAGTGCGCCACGAAGCGTTCACCGACGAAACCGACGCTGGTGAGCGTGGCGTCGCTCTGCGGGATGAGTTCGCGCCAGTTCGCCCGTTCGGGCTTCGTCGTATCGATGGCGATGAAGCGGCCGCGCGGCGCGTTGAGGTCGGTGAGGAAGAAGAACACCGGCCCGTCGTTGCCGACGAAGTTGTAGCTGGCGTCGAAGTCGTTGAGCAGTTCGACGACCTTGCTGCCGGGCTGGCCGAGGTCGCGGTAGAAGACCCGGTTCTTCACGTCGGTGCCCTGGCGGACCTCAATGATGAGGTAGCGACCGTCCTCGGTGACGTCGCCGCCAAGCCCCCACTTGGGCTGGTCCTTGCGCTCATAGACCAGTTCGTCGGCGGACTGCGGGTTGCCGAGCTTGTGGAAGTAGAGTTTCTGGAACTCGTTCACCTTGGTCAGCTTGCTGGCCTCGGTCGGTTCGTCGTAACGCGAGTAGTAGATGCCGCTGCCGTCCTTGGCCCAGGCGATGCCTGAGAACTTCACCCACTTGAGCACGTCACCGGTGTCCTGCGCGGTGGTGACATCGCGCACGCGGAATTCCTCCCAGTCAGAACCGGCGGTGCTGAGCCCGTAGGCCATCCGGGCGCCGTCATCGGAGAAGGCGTAACCCTTGAGCGCGACCGTGCCGTCGGCGGTGAGCGTGTTGGGGTCGAGCAAGGTTCGCGGGGCGGCGTCCAGCGACTCGGCGACATAGAGCACCGACTGGTTCTGGAGCCCGTCGTTCTTCTGGAAGAAGTAACGGCCGCCTTGGCGCGACGGCACGCCGAAGCGCTCGAAGTTGTAGAGGGCGGTCAGGCGCGACTTGAGCGGCGCGCGCAGCGGCAGCGTTTCGAGATAGCCGAACGTCAACTGGTTCTGCGCCTCGACCCAGGCCTTGGTCTCCGCCGAGTTGTCGTCCTCCAGCCAGCGGTAGGCGTCGGTGACCGCGGTGCCGTGGTAGTTGTCCACGACGTTGGTGGTGCGGGTGACGGGATAGACGAGTTGGGGGTGCTTCACGGTGGCGAGGGTGGCACAGCCGGCGAGCAGCACGGCCAGGGCGGCGAAGCCGGGGAGGCGGAACTTCATGCGGGCGAAGTTGTGGCGGCGAACCTCGGTCGGCGCAAGTGGGAGCCGCCGTCGGCGAAGCGCCGCCGGACGGCACGTGCCCTGCGCCTCGCCGAGGCTTGCGATGGCCAATGCGGGGTGGCAGCCTCTGGTCACATTCCGGATGAACTACATCAACCCCAAGGACGCTCAGGTTACCCCGCAGTTCGCCGACATTCGGGATACGTCCCGCCGGTTTGTCATTCTGTTGGGAGCACTCGCGGTGTTGGCATTGGTCGGGCTGCTTGGGGCCCGGCCCGCCTACCGCTGGTTCAAGAACCAGCGGGCGCTGGCGATGGTCGCCCAAGGCGAGGCGGCCGCCGCAACCAACGACTGGACCCAAGTGGGCCGGGTCGTCCAGACCACGCTTCGGCTGGCACCGGAAGAACTCCGCGTGCTCCGGCTGGCCGCCCGCTACAGTTCGCGCCAGCACTTGCCGGCCGGGCTTAATTATTGGCAGATGGTCCAAGCCAAGCAGCCGCTGACGTTGGACGACCAGTTTGACTTTGCCAGCCTGGCGGTTGACCTCGGCCGCACAGATCTCTCGGCCCACCTGCTCCAGCAGCTCGTCGCGACCAACCAGATCGATCCCAAGGTGTTGCGTCTGGTCGTCGTCCATTCACAGGCGGTGGGCAGCATGAACGAAGCGATCAACGCCGCCCGCCGCTGGGTGTCGGAAGCACCCGGCGATGAGGATGCCGAGAACGCGTTGGCCAACCTGCTGTATGGCCGCCCCAGTCCCGCCGAGCGTCGCGAAGGCCGGGGCCTGTTGTGGGGCTTGGCCCTGGGGAAGAGTCGCTTTAGCACCAACGCCGTCGAAAAGCTCGCCGCCAGTCCCGAGCTCAGCCAAGGCGAGAACTTGGTGTTGCTCAAGCAAATCGAAAGCCGCCCCGACCAACTGGTCACCTCCTATGTCTTGCGAATCAAGCTGAACCCCAACCAGATGGCGGAACTGGTCAACAGCATGGTCAAGGCCGTCGTGGAGGACGGTTCGGTAGCGCAGCTGGCGGCGGCGGCGTCTTGGTTGGCCGACAATAAGCAAACCGCTCGTGTGCTCGATGTCCTGCCGATGAAGCTCGCGGAGAAGAATCCCGTGTTGATGACCGGACGACTCCAGGCACTGCTGGAACTGGGCGAGTTGGCGGAGGTAAAGCGTTTCCTGGAACTGGACACATCGAAAGTCGAGGCGTTCATGCTCCATTGCCTGCGCGCCTATTCGGCCATGAAAGAAGGCAAGCCCCAGCTGATGGCCGGGCATTTCGAGAATGCGCTCGCGGCGGCGGGTGGGGTTCCCTCGCGGCTTCGTTTTGTGGCGGGTTACGCGGAGCGGATTGGCCAGCCGACAGCCGCCATCTCCGCCTACAAGCGGCTCATGAGCTGGCCGCCGGCCACGTTGGATTCCGCCCAGAACATCCTGCGTCTGGCTTCCGCACTCAACGACACCCGAACCCTGCGCGAAAGCACCAGTCAGTTGTCCAGTTACCTCCCGGGGGACCGTGGGGTGGCGATCTTGGACGCCTACCTTGGCGCCCTGCTGCAGGACACGTCAGCGCGAGCAAAGGCCAACATCCTCCGTTTGCTGGGCGATAATCCTAAGGAGTCGGACGCCACCTTAGCCTTGGCCTTGATTGAACTCCGCCTTGGCGAAACCCAGGCCGCCCTGGCCCGCTTGGAGAAAATGCCCCCCAGCTGGGTTCAATCGACGCCGCAAAACGCTGCCGTCTACGCCGCCGTCCTGGGCGCCAACGAGCAGCGCGAGGCAGCCCGCCGGCTCGCCCGGGGTGTGGATGTCAGCAAGCTGCGGCCCGAGGAGGCCGAACTGATCAAGGAATTCCGGCAGTAGACTCGCCACGGATTCCGTGGGCTCGGCGGAATCCAAATCGGGGTGCCCGTTGCCGGTCACCAGCGGATCACTGGCACGCGAGTTCCGGCGGCCAGGACGGTGCCCGGGGCGACGTCCACCAACCCATCCGCCATGGCCAATCCGTGAAGCAGGTGGGAGGCTTGGGAGCCGCTGGCTCGAACGATCCCGCCCTCATGCGTGCTGACCCGGAAAAAGTGCCGCCGAGATTCCTGGTTGGACAGTTCTTCGCCCAGCGTTTCCGCAGAGATACGCAGAGCCGGCGACCCATCCCCGGCCATTTTCCGCAACACGGGCAATACGAGGAGGACGCAGGTGACGAAAGCGGAAACCGGATTTCCCGGCAAACCCAGGAGATGCTTCCCCTCGAAGGTGCCAAAAAAGAACGGCTTGCCGGGCTTTATTGCCAGCTTCCAGAACTCCGTCACACCGCCCAAGTTGTGCAGCGCTGGACGAACCAAATCCCAATCCCCAACCGACGCACCTCCCAAGGTGATCACCACATCGCCGCGCTCAAACGCCCATCCCAGCGCCGCCTGAACCTCGGTCAAATCGTCGTCGGGAGGATGCATGACCGTCACGGAACAGCCCTGCGCCTCAATCAGGGATGCCAGCATCGGGGAGTTGCTCTCGTAGACCTGTCCGGGTAACCGGACATCGCCGGGGGCAACCAACTCGGATCCATTGGGAAGTAGGACCACTCTTGGCCGACGGAAAACTCTAACGGTGTCCACGCCAAGGGCCGTCAGCAGTCCGAGTGATTGGGGCTGGAGTCGATGACGGGCCGGCAGGACATAGTTTCCGGATCGGACATCCTCGCCTTGGAAGCGGACATTTTCCCAAGGCTTGGGAGCATCCATGACTTCGATTTCGTTGGCCGCAGGGACCAACCGCACGTCCTCTTGCATCACCACCGCATCCGTTCCGTCGGGCAAAGGCGATCCGGTGTAAACCCGCACGCAATGGCCCGCGCCGACGCGGTTTGGAAACACCCTTCCCGCTGGCGCCGAGCCGATCACGGTCAGCCGGGCTCCCAGCTTGGCGTCGACACTCCGGACGGCATACCCATCCATCGCGGAACTGTCGAAGGGAGGTAATGAACTGGGGGCAACAACGCCGTCCGCCAATACCCGGCCGCCGGCCCCGGCGAGCGCCACCACCTCCGCTTCCAGCACGGTCACTGCCGCCAACAACCGTTCCCGTGCCGCTTCCAGCGTGATCATCTGGGCTCAAACGTCGGTGGAGCCTGTTTCGGACTCGAAGATTTTCCGAGCGCGGGACCGCCACAACCAATAGAGGCCGGCCAGCACCGTCGCGAAAACCGAACTGACCACCACCTGCTGAACCGAATCGAGCAACGAAAGGGTGATGGCCAAAAGACCCGTGGAAGCCGCAACTCCGTAAAGGGTCCACGCTGCCTGCCGGTGATTCAAACCCAAGTCGAGCAACCGGTGATGCACGTGGTTTCGATCCGCCTGGAAAATGGAAACGCCCCGCAACAGGCGCAAGACCATCACCCGCAACGTATCGAACAGGGGCAAACTGAACAGAATCAGGGGCACCGTAATGATCGGGCTTGCCGATCCGCTCCCCTGATTGAACACGGAGACGATCCCGATGCAGGCCAGAACCAATCCGATGGTCAGACTGCCCGAGTCGCCGAGGAAGATGTTTGCCGGCGCATGATTATGGCCGAGAAAACCCACGCATGCTCCGGCCAAAGCCAACGTGAGCAACGTTACGATGATGTTGCCGGAGATCGCGTTGATTACGGCCAGGGAGAGGGCGATACAGGCCGTCACTCCGGCGACCAAGCCGTCGATGCCGTCCAAGAGATTGATCGCATTCGTGACCCCGACGATCCAGAGAACCGTCAGGGGAAGGCTGAAATGGCCAAGTCCAAATGACTCCACCGCCCAAGGATTCTCAATCTGGCTAATCCTGAATCCTCCCCACCAGAGTCCGACGGCGATCACTATCTGGGCGATGAATTTCTTGGAAGCATCCGCTCCCTTGCAATCGTCGTAGACGCCCAACACCAACATTGAGAGCACCCCAGCCATGAGAGTTCCGAACAGTGTCTCATGGTTCTGGAACGTAATCGCAACCGGGTTTCGAAGCAGATACATCGCCAACCAAGGCAGGCAGAACCCAAGCACCACGGCGACTCCGCCCAGACGCGGGGTCGGGCGCGAATGAACCTTGCGAGCGTTGGGCAAATCAATGGCTCCGAGGCGAAAGGCAAGCCGAGCTGCCAGAGGCGTCAGCCAAAAGGAACCGATCGCCGAAACGATCAGCACCAAGATGTATGTCTTGTAGCTAGTCATGCGCCGCCTCGGCAACCAAGCGCCGAAACAAGTCCAGATACCGCTCAACCATAACGGATTCCTCGAATTCCCGCAGAGCCCGGTCACGGGCTTGACCACCCAGCCGACGTGCCAACTCCTTGTCCGCCAGCAGGCGCCGGATGGCCAATGCCAAACGTTCACTGTCGCCGGGCGGGACGATGAGACCTGTCTCTCCGTCGCGGCAAACATATGGCACGCCAGACCTTAAGTTACAAGCGACGACCGGTTTTCCGCAGGCCATCGCCTCCACCTGGACCAATCCGAACGCCTCGTTCGGCGTTTCCGACGGGAAGACGAACAAATCACATGCCCGGTAGAATCGGGGCAGTTCGTTATCGGCGACATCCCCAAAAAACCTGAGTCGGTCCGCAACTCCGAGTTCCGCCGCCTGCTGGCGAAGCCCTGCTTCCAGCGGCCCCTTGCCGACGAGCCACAGCTCCGCGTCCGGGACGGATTTCAGTGCCGTCACCGCATGCCGCTGTCCCTTGTAGCCAACAAGTCGGCCCACATTCAGGAGGATCGCCCGCCCCTGGGCCTTGGATCGAAGTCGGTCGACCGCTTCCGGTTCGGGATCAGGCGCACCAAACCGCTGCAAATCCAAGCCGAACGGGATGACTTCCACCTTTTCCGAAAATGGGCCGAGCCACGACGAGTATTGGAGATGGAAAGGGGTCGCCACCACCACCTTGGTTGCCCGCCGCAGCAATGCCTGTTGCAGGGGGCGGTAAAGCGCCATCACCGACTTCTGCCGAACGATGTCGCTATGCCAGCTCAGGACCACCGGAATTCGCCGCGGCGTGAAGAGGCAGGCCAAGTCCGCCAGTGGATTGGGAAAGTGGGCATGGACCAAGTCCGGGCGAAAACGGCGCGCGGCGCCGAGGTAAGCCGGGCACAAAGACACGCCAAACAATTCCATCGGGCTGGGCAAGCGATGGACCCGGACCCCTGCTCTGTTTTCCCTCAGCGTTCGCCAACGGGAACCCGGCGTCTGTGGACCATGCGCCACGACGCAATCCACCTCGGCCCCCCGCTTGGCGAAACCCTCGGACCAAGCCTTCAGCAGCGTCTCGATGCCGCCCCGTTCGGGCGGATAAAACTTTCCGAGTTCCAGGACCTTCACGGGCACCCTCCGGGGGACGAAATCGCCAACCGATCCCAGGCTCGTTCACACGCATCCGCCGGACGATCCCACCGGAACCGTTCACGCGCATAGGCGGCACACCGGTCGCGTGACGGCAACCCGGCCGGAGACGCAAGTATCTCCCTCAACTTGTGGGTCAACGCCACGGGGATCGCCGGCCGAAAACAGCAGCGCGGGAGAAAGTCCCTCGATCACTTCCGCATTGGCCCCGGCACGGGAGGCGGCCACGGGAGTGCCGCAAGCCAGTGCTTCGGCCGTAACCAGGCCGAATCCTTCCAAGTCCAGCGAGGGCATCAAAACGCAGTCAGCGGCCGCATAAAGCCCGGACAATTTTTCCTCCGGCACAAATCCCAAAAGCCGAGCCTGGTCGCCCAATCCCGCGCCCTCGATGTCCGCAGCCAATTCCGCCTGCTGACGCCCTCGCCCGGCCAGCCACAGTCGCGCCTTCGGAAACTCTGCCGAGATCGCCGAGAACGCCTTGATCACCAACTTCAGTCCCATCCGAGGATCCAGTCGGCGAACGGTCAGAAAGAGGAAGTCGCCTTCCCTGATGCCCCACTCGGCTCGCAGGGCAAGCCTGTCAGCCGGCGGCTGGAAACGCCGCAGGTCTGCCCCTCCTCCCACCACTTCCGGCAGCAGCTCCAAACCTGCATGCCATCGGCCAAGCATCGAACGGGAGTATTCACTGGCTACGACGAGGTGGGCGGCGCCGGCACAGAACCGCCTTTCAACCCGGCCCATGGCGAACAAAGCGAGCTCGTCCGACAATCGTCGTGTCAGCCCACGACGGGCGGCCTGCAGCGCGAATCGGTGCTCCAATGCCCATGGCCCATGCAACATGGCCGCGTAGCTGAACCCTCGGAGTGCGGGCTCCAAGTAGGCGTGGTGCGAAAACAGCAGCGTCGGAGTGCCAACCGTCTGCAGCAATTCCATCACGCGCCGGCGGACCGCCCGATTTACCGTCCGCCATCGCCTGAAAAATCCGCCTTCACTGCGCGGGAGCCGATGCAATTCAACACCCCGTCGCCGTTCCCGAGGATCAAAATCGCCTTCAGGCATGGGATAAAGTGCATGCACTTCATGCCCTCTGGCAGCCAGCAATTCCGCTACTTCGGTGGCATATCGATATCCGCCACCATCAAGCTCGGGGGTATAGCCTAAGGTCAGGAAAACGAAGCGCATGGTGCCTCACACAAGCTTGATTCAAGCCTTAGGGCGGGCGCGTCGTGCTTTCCATAGCTCAATCACCATTGGCAGCAGCGAAACAAAAATGATTCCCAGCACCACGAGCTCAAAATTCTTCTTCACGATGTCGATGTTTCCGAAATACCAGCCCGCCGGCAGAATCAGGCCTACCCAAAGCAAAGTGGCCGCGACACTGGCTCCAAGGAACCGCGGGTAATCCATCGAGCCCATTCCTGCCACGAATGGCGTGAACGTCCGGACTATCGGCACGAATCGGGCGAAGATGATGGTCTTTCGCCCGTAGCTCGCAAAAAACGAATGCGTGCGGTCCAAATGGCGCTGCTTAATCAGCTTGGGAAAGCGACGGACCAATTCCCGTCCCACCGTCCGGCCGACCCAATAATTTAGGTTGTCCCCGATGAAGGCCGCCACGACCAAAACCAAGGCGACGACCCAAATGTTCAACGATCCGCGGGCCGCAATCGCTCCCACGGCGAACAACAGGGAATCACCGGGGAGAAACGGTGTCACCACCAGCCCGGTTTCGCAAAACACGATCAGGAAAAGGATCAAGTATACCCCGGTCGAATACTCCTTAGCCCAGCCGTCGAGGTGATCATTGAGGTGCAAAACGATGTCGAGGGCTTGCTTGACCAAATCCATGCGCACGGCACGGTGCGGAAATCTTCATCAATCGGCAAGTCCGCGATCGCCGGCTCCTTAGGGCTGACGCCCCGAAGGCGGGCTGGACTGGCGGTTGGGCCTAGCGTTGGAGTGCGGTGAGGTGGAAGCGCGGCGGTCAATGTCTGAAGCCAGTCTGATTGCCAACCTGTCCCGCTTTCCCGACCCGGGGGTAACCGCTCCCGGGAGCACGAATTGACCGACCTGCTGGAGATCGCGGTCTGCACCCTCCTGGGCGCCAGCGATAGGTGCGACGACACGGAAGACTTCGGCCACGCCCGGGAGGGCCGGCTGCGAGGGGGCTAGTGTCTGCCGAAAGGCATCCTCAGCCACGACACCTTAAACCGCCACTACCAGGCCTTGGATCCGGCCGCCTTCGCCGAGGCCGTGGCGCAGTGGATCCAGGAGTTGCGCCAGCGCCTCGATCGCGAATTCGTCGCCCTCGACGGCATAGCCGTCCGCCACGCCAAGGTGACCGGGCAGAGCCCGCCTAATCTCCGTTGGTGTCACCGACAGCCCCCATTTCTTGCGGGTGTCATGTTGATGGGGCATGAGATTTATGCAATGATTTGGGCAAGCTTTGGCTGGGGCTTGCCCCATTATGCCGGAGTGATGTCGTGGGAGGCGGCGGTTGGTGGGGTTGGCGA